>SZPB01000605.1 GCA_030263535.1 Cytophagia bacterium CHB2 | reverse complement strand
GTTTGAATCGGGCAAGTAGTATTTGTCAAACAAAATCCTATCGGACAGGTTCAATATGATTACATCGAATGCACAATTCGTGGTAGACGCGAAGGGAAAAAAGCGTGGCGTTCTTCTATCTGTGAAGCATTACCAAAAGTTGATGGAGGATTTGCACGACTTGGCGGTAATAGCCGAGCGGCGTAACGAAAAACCGGTTTCGTTGCTGGAAATGAAACGCCGTTTGCAAAAAGATGGCATCTTATAAAATTGTACTCAAGCCGTCGGTTGAGAAAGATTTGCGTTTTCTTCCCAGATCTTTAGTTAAGCGCGCCCTGGCCGAGGTTGAGGCCTTGCAAGATGATCCTTTGCCGCGCCAGGCCAGCAAGCTACAAGGGGGAGAAAATTTATACCGGGTTCGTGTTGGGGATTATCGCATCATCTACGGTGTTGATCACAGCATGAAGCAGATACTTGTGCATTATATTCGACATCGCCGTGAAGCTTATCGCAAAAAACATTGAGCGCCAAAACGAATGATAGAATCCATAAACAGGAACTTGATTGCCGAATAATGAGCCTCGCTCTTCCCGTACTCGAACAACAACCGTCTTCATCTTTGCGCGTCGTGCGCCGGCCGGAATGGCTCAAAGTCAAAATTCCCGGCGGCGAGGGCTACCACGAGATCAAGCGCCTGGTCGATCAATCGCGTTTACACACCGTGTGTGAAGAAGCGCGCTGTCCGAACATTGCGGAATGCTGGAGCCGGCGCAGCGCGACGTTCATGATTCTCGGCGATGTGTGCACGCGCAGTTGCGGCTTTTGCGCGGTGAAAACCGGCCGCCCGGTTTGGCTGGATGAAGACGAGCCGCGGCGCGTGGCCGAAGCCGTGGCCACGCTCAATCTGCGCCATGCCGTGATCACCTCAGTGAATCGCGATGAGCTGCCGGACGGCGGCGCTGCCATTTTCGCGGCTACCATTCGCGCGATTCGCACGCAACTGCCGGCGTGCAGCATCGAAGTGTTGATCCCCGACTTCAAGGGCAATGAGGCGGCGCTGCGCACCGTGCTGGAAGCACAGCCGCAGATTCTCAATCACAACGTCGAAACCATCGCACGATTGTATCGTCGCGTGCGGCCGCAGGCAAATTATCGCCAGTCACTCGAGCTTTTGGAACGCGCAAAGAAGTTTGGGGCAGTGACGAAATCCGGCTTTATGCTCGGCCTGGGCGAGACGATCACGGAAGCCAAAGATTTGCTGAACGATTTGCAGATGACGGGACTCGACATTGCCACGATCGGGCAATACTTGCAGCCAACGCCGGAACATTTGCCGGTCGAACGCTTTGTCACGCCCGCCGAGTTTCAAGAGCTGAAAGAACACGGTTTGGCGATCGGCATTCGCCACGTCGAATCCGGGCCATTGGTGCGCAGTTCGTATCATGCCGATGAACAAGCGGAGCCGTTGATGAAACGCTAAATCCATCGCAACTTTAATCTGAGAGGGGTGCTGCCATGTCTGAGCGAAAAGTGGAATTCAGCGGGACGATGCAAAACACGGTTAGCGAGACAACCCAAAGCAAGTTCTCCGGATCGGGGAAATTAAGTGGGCCGCCGTTTCGAGTGTCTGTAGGAACAATAGCAAAAACCGTCGTGATTGCAATTCCAATATCAATTACTTTCAGTCTGTTTACGCTCAAAATGCTTGATAGTCTGAATATTCATCTATTCGATGGTTTGTCATTAAATCCTCCGCTTGAAAGCCCACCTTCAGATATACCACCTCAAGATTTTAAGCCAGATGTTACGAAGCAAGAACGGGAGCACGCGCCTCAAGATGATTTATTGGAAAGCCGGGCCCTGCCCATAAATGATGGCTACCTCGTGATCGTTAAAACTTTTGATAAACAAAAAGACGCGATGGGCTTTGCTTCCAAGGTTCGGCAAAAAAGAATTAACGCCAACTACTTCATTCAGGAAGCGAAGTACCATGTCTATGTGGGACCGTTTTATGCAAAGCGCAGCGCCGTGTCTGCGCTAAACGCTGTGCATCAGGCGGGCTTTACTGAAGCCTATCTTCAACCTCCGTATAGTCGATAACAACCCTATCCAAAGTGGCGATGCGTTCACCGTAAAATCACGTCAGGCTCATTCACCATATTTTTCCCACCTTCAAAATCCTGGAATGATTTGCTCTCAAATGCGGTTAAAACGCGCGCAGTAACAGTGGGGAACTGTTTCAAGAAAAACGTATTTTGGGCTTGAATGAAATCATAATTTTGACGATCTTTACCGCCGTTTTG
>SZPB01000604.1 GCA_030263535.1 Cytophagia bacterium CHB2 | reverse complement strand
CTCGCTCGAAGCCGCGCCGGAAGCGATCGTCAACGAGTTGAGCCGCTACCTCAACGCCATGATCGAAGTGATTCACCGCCACGGCGGCATGATCGACAAATTCATCGGCGACAATGTCATGGCGGTATGGGGCTTCGAGCAGCAGGAGGAGCTGGCGATCAAGGCGCTCGATTGCGCGCTGGAAATGAACGAAGTCGCGCAGAAGTATTCCTTCGGCGGCAAACCCATCCGCATTGGCACGGGCTTGAATTACGGCACCGTGTTTTGCGGCAACGTCGGCAACGAGCATAAACGCCAATTCACCGTGCTGGGCCAGCCGGTGAATCTTGCGTCGCGCCTGGAAGCCTTGACGAAGCTCCTGGACTCCCCCATCGTAATCGGTGAAAGTTTTTATAATGAATTGCCATGGCCGCGCCAACGTCTGTTTCAAGCGCATCAAGAGGTGGAAGTGCGCGGCGTGGGTCCGATCACGTGTTATGCGCTGCGCCGTGAGCAGAACAACCGCAAAATCGTGCGCTGGGGGCTCATCGGCTGCGGCGATGTTACAGAAAAAAAAAGTGGCCCGGCCTTTCGCAAGGCAGCGCACAGCGACCTGCTGATGGTGATGCGGCGCGACGCGACGAAATGTGAAGACTATGCCCGGCGCCACGGCGTCAAGCATTGGACCACGAACGCCGAAGAGCTGATTCATCATCCCGCGATCGACGCGATTGCGATTGCCACCCCGCCGGACGCTCATTGCCACTACGCGCTGCTGGCCGCGGCTGCCGGCAAGCCGGCCATCGTCGAAAAGCCCATGGCGCGCAGTTATGCCGAATGCCTGCGCATGCTGCAGGCGTTCGAGCGCGCCGGCGTACCGCTGTTCGTGGCGTATTATCGCCGCGCCTTCCCCAAGTTTCAACATTTGCGCAGCGTGATCACGCGCGGCCGGTTGGGCGCGATCAAAAGCGTGCAATTGCGTTATCGCCGCCGCTTTCATCCGATCGATCCGAACAATGTGCCGTGGCGTTTCAATCCCGAGGTTGCCGGCGGCGGTTTGCTGTTCGATCTCGGCAGCCACGCCATCAACATTTTGCAGTATTTGTTCGAAGATATTCCCTGGCACATCGAATCTGCCGAGGTTGAGCCGGGTCTGGGCCCATTCAATGTTGAAAAAAGCGTCAAAACCATGATCACGATCGGCAACGATATTCCCGGCGATTTGTTGTGGGACTTTGCAGCAGACAAGGCCGAGGATTGGGTGTTGATCACCGGCGAAAAAGGCGAGGCTGAATTCAGCGTGTTTGCCGAACGGCCCTACACGATTACCACGCGCGCGGCCGGCTGGGAAACCTATCCCTTTCAAGCGCCCGAGCATGTGCAGCAGCCCTTCATTCAAATGGTGGTGAATCATCTCTGCTACGGCACGGAGGCGCCCTCCGGCGCGAAATCCGCTGCTATGACAAACTGGGTTATGGATAAAATCATGGGGCGGATTTGAGCTGAAGGCCTGGTTTCATCCACGTAATAGTTGAGATTGTCATCGGCATTTGCTATTGTTGTGCCGCCGGAATCTTTAATGCCGCCCTTGCAACCGGGTTTTCACAAAACGGAGCTGACGGCACGAATCGCGCTATTCATTTCTGATGACGTTCACAACCCATCCTAAAACTTTTGGAGGATTCAATCATGGCTTACACCTTCAAAGAGCTTAAACACAAAACCCTGGCCGAGCTGCGCGAGATTGCGAAAGGCATCCAGCACGAGGCGGTGCAGGGCTACACCCAGCTCAACAAAGAGCATCTGCTAAAAGCGCTGAGCGTCGCGCTCAACTTGCACGAGCATCACGAAGTGGTGGGGGTGGACAAAGCTGCGGTCAAGGCCAAAATCAAAGTCTTGAAAGTGGAACGGGAAAAAGCGCTCGCCGCGCACGATGGCAAGCAGCTCAAGGCAGTGCGCGAACGCATCCGGAATTTGAAAAAGAAATTGCGCAAGGCGATGGTATGAAACAAAAACGGCCTGGAAATTCCAGGCCGTTTTTAGTTGGCGGGAACGTGTGAGAATCGAACTCACCCTTCGACGCGCAGGCGCCGAAGCAACGGTTTTGAAGACCGCGGAGGCCACCAGGCTCCCATCCATTCCCGGAGATCGCGTAAAGTCGGGCTTGCGCTCAACCAGCGTGATGCATTGCAAGTCTTTCAAGCGCAAGCCCGATTTTCCCGCAGAACCGCGCTGAAACGGCGGCAAGCTAATAATTCACGCATCCAATTGCAAGCTTCGCTGCGCACGCATTTTGCTTTTGTTAGGCCGGT
>SZPB01000603.1 GCA_030263535.1 Cytophagia bacterium CHB2 | reverse complement strand
TAAATCAAGATTCTTCTTTCTGGACATTATGCCTGTTCCCTGCTCTCAACATATGTGAAACGCGAATCTCTGATTTTATAAATATCTAAAAGGAAAAATGACAACTTCTACTACACAATCCACCCTTACCCCCAATAAAGAATTTTCCCGCCTGGCAACCGACGAACAGATTGAGCGCACTGCCGCGGCGCTCGAAGCCAATGGCATTCACACGTTGATCTCTGAAAATGGCGAGGATGCGAAACGCCTGTTTTTTGAATTGATTCCCGACGGCTCTGAGGTCTTTCTTGGCTCATCAGTGACTCTTGAAAAGTTAGGTGTCAAGGATGAAGTTGAAAAGTCTGGTCGCTTCGATGCGTTGCGCCCGAAGATGTTTGCGATGAACCGCGAGACGCAAGGCCGGGAGATTCGCAAACTGGGCGGCGCGCCTGATTTTGCGGCTGGCAGTGTCCACGCGGTGACCGAAGATGGGCACGTTCTGATTGCTTCGAATACCGGCAGTCAGCTTGGGGTTTATGCTTCGAGTGCCGGGAAGGTCATCTGGGTGGTTGGTGCGCAGAAAATCGTTAAAGACCTGAATGAAGGGCTGAGGCGTATTCAGGAATACTGTCTACCTCTCGAAGATGAGCATATGCAGCAACTCTATAAGATGAACACTGGGGTGAATAAAGCATTGATTGTCAACCGCGAAATCCGTCCAAATCGCATTACGATGATTATTGTCAAAGAAGAACTGGGATTCTAAGCGGAGTTGAAAATCTAGGATTAAGATGAACAGTCACAAGAAATTACTCAATGGAGAAACTGCATGTTTGGTAAATGGCTAATGAGGTTGGTTATGGCGATCTATGTCTTTCTGTACCGTCGAACCGGCGGGAAAGTGGGCAGTCGTCTTGGCGCAATGCCGGTGCTTCTGCTCACCACCACTGGACGCAAGACTGGGAAGAAACATACTGTGCCGGTGATGTATCTCAGTGAGAGTCCCAACTACATTATCACTGCCTCCAACAACGGAGGGGAAAAGCCTCCGGCTTGGTGGCTGAATCTGAAAAGCAGTCCGCAAGCAACAATCGAAATTGGCGGCGATATGAGATTGGTGACAACAGAACAGGCGGGTTCTGAGGAGAAAAAACGGTTGTGGGCGCAACTGGTTAAGAAAGCCCCCGCCTTTGAAGGCTACCAGAAGCACACTCAGCGTGAAATTCCAATGGTGATTTTGCACCCCAAATCGTAAAAATTAAAGAAAGGAAAGAAAAATGGACCAAATCAAACTCACGATTTTTTCCGACTATGTCTGACCCTGGTGCTATGTCGGCCAGGGTGTGGTCGCAACGTTAATTGAAAAGCACAGCGCGCAAGTCGAATGGCGTCCGTTCTACCTGCGTCCCGATACGCCGCCCGAAGGTATGGAACTGCCCGATTATGTAAGGGCGCGTGCCGCGCAGAGTCAGGGGCGTCTCAAGCAGATGGCGAACGCCTACGGCCTGGAAATGGTTTTTGCGACGCGCATTCCCAACACGCGCATTGCGCATGAATCTACAGAATATGCGCGCCAAAAAGGTAAAGGGTTTGAATTTCATCATGCCGTCTTTGACAAGTTCTACGGCAAAGGCGAAGACGTCAGCAAATGGAACGTCCTGCGCGATGCCGCCCTGCAAGTCGGACTGGACGCGGACGAGATGCAGAGCGAAGTGGAAGCAGGCAGGTATACAGCGACAGTAAATGGGCTGGTGAAGCACGCCTCTCAAATCGGCGTGACAGGAGTGCCGACTTACGTTTTGAATGATCATTACGCCATTGTCGGTGCGCAACCTTATGAAGCTTTTTTGCGGGCCTTTAAACAAATTGAAGCGGATAAAAACACATAATATCTTTTTAATGAAAAGAGGTAGTAGCTCTCTTGTAAAAATAAATTCTGAAAAACCAATGTAGCAGCACAAAACTATTATGATTTATCAAAGGAGATAAAAATGGATATTGTGTTTCTGATCGGTAGGATTATTGTCGGTGTGTATTGGATTTTCGGCGGCTATGCCCACTTTGCCCAGGCGCAAGCCATGATTCCCTGGACGCAGTCAAAAGGCGTGCCTTTCCCGGGTCTGGCTGTGCGCGGCAGCGGTGCAATGATTATCCTCGGTGGACTGAGTATCATACTGGGGCTGTACCCGCTGGTGGGAGTTGCCTTGATCGTGCTCTTCATCATCCCGGTCGCGTCAACCATGCACAATTTCTGGACGATTCAAGATCCTATGGCGCGCCAGATGGATATGACCTTCTTCATGAAAGATTTCTG
>SZPB01000602.1 GCA_030263535.1 Cytophagia bacterium CHB2 | reverse complement strand
AGATCGGTTGGAATGATAATCGCAGTGGCGCGTTCGAAATCGGCCAGGGTTGAATCACAAAAACATGTCTCAGTCAAATTGGGCGTCGGCGTTTCCCACATGCCGCTGAAGCGCATAAAGTCGAGCCATACGCCATCAAAACCGGCGTCACGTTTTTGCGCCAGGCTGCGCAAGATGCGCGGCCAATACCAGCGTTGCGTCGGGCAAATGCCGTTGCCTTGCGCTGCGGGCACGCGGTTGCCGAAGCGATCCACCGGACGGAGTTGGGGATAGCGCCGCCAAAGCGCCTGACCGCCAAAGACGTTGAGGGTTGTGTAAATTCTAACGCCGATGGCTTTTAACGCTTTTTGCAAATCCGGGGAGATGGTGTCGACAAATACCGCGTTAATGTTATTCGCATATAACGTGGCAGCCGTTTCTTTGGGTGTGCCGGCAAACGGGCCGTGCGGGGCGAAGCCCCACAGCGCGCGAATCTGCGCCTGCGTTTGTGCGGTTGCGTCGAAAGTGCAAAAGAAAAATACGTTGACGATCAGAAGTTGAAGGAAATGTTTCATGTTCCTGTGACATGCTTGGTTCATCCTAAGACCCTTGATTTTTAGGCCACCGCCTCCGCCAGAATCTCGATCGCGTGTTTCGCCTGGCGTCCGGTGGCGTGCTCGATTTGGTGCCGGCAACTGAAACCGTTGGCCACGATGCGTTGATCAACCGGCACGGCATGGATTGCCGGAAACAAACGCTGGTCGCCGATCTTCAAAGAAATCTCGTAATGTTTTTTTTCATAACCGAACGCGCCGGCCATGCCGCAGCAACCAGAGTCCACTTCGGTAACGCTGCAGCCTGCCGCGCGCGCGAGCGCGCTTTTTGATGAATCCGTGCCAAACAATGACTTGAGGTGGCAATGGCCGTGATACAGGATTTTCTGATTGAGCGCTTTGAAAGCATTTGCTTTGCCATTAGTCGCCAAATGGCGCAAGACAAAATCTTCGATCGGCAAAAAATTATCCGCCACCAATTTGGCCTTGTCATAATCCCGCACCAAATCAAGATAATCTTCCTTCACGGCGGAAACGCAGCTCGGCTCGCAACCCACGATGGTCGCGCCCTGTGCCACAAATTTTTCCAGATGATCGACCACCGCTTCCGCGCGCGGCCGCGCGGCGCGCAACAACCCGTTTGAAATTTGCGCCCGGCCGCAGCAACCGGCGTTGGCCAGCACCACGCGATAGCCGAGCGCCTCGAGAACTTTAACCGCCGCCTGGCCGATCTCAGGCTCGTGGTAAGTTAAGAATGTATCGTTGAAGAGCACGACTTGCGGACGCGAATGATAGTCATTCTGCACAATTTTCCGGCGCTTGAACCAGCGATTGAAATTTTGCCGGGCATATAAGGGCAAGATACGACGCCGATCTATGCCGAGCACCTTTTCCATAACCTTGCGCATTGCGTTACTCTGCAGCACGCTGTTGATCAGGCCTGGAAATACGCCCGCAAGCTGCCCCAGAATATCCGGGCGTGAGAATAGCTGAGTCTTGAACGGGGTGCCATGTTCATCATAATAATGCGAAAGAAACTCATATTTCAATTTGGCAACATCCACGTTGGAGGGGCACTCGGATTTGCAGCCTTTGCAGGCCAGGCAGAGATCAAAAACTTCATAAAGCCGTTTGGTGGTGAAATGTTCAGTCGTAATCGCACCGGTAAGCGCCGCGCGCAAGGCGTTGGCGCGGCCACGCGTGGAATGTTCTTCGTCGCGCGTTGCCATGTATGAGGGGCACATGGTGCCGCCGGTGAGTTTGCGGCATTCACCCACGCCGGTGCACATTTCCACCGCGCGCGCGAAGCCGCCGTCTTCGCGATAGTGAAAATGAGTGTGCACGTGGCGCGTGTGGTAGTGCGGCCCGATGCGCAAATTTTCCTCCATGCCCTGCGCATCCACAATCTTGCCGGGATTCAAAATGCCCTGCGGATCGAACGCGGCTTTCAACTCGCGAAAAGCTTGATACAATTGCGGCCCGAAAAATTTCGGATTGAGATAGCTGCGCACCAGGCCGTCGCCGTGTTCGCCGCTCATCATACCGCCGTACTTCAACACCAAGTCGAGCGTGCCCTCGGAAATGCGGCGCATAAGTTTGACGTCATCCGCATCCCGGAGATTGAGCATGGTGCGCACATGCGCCAAGCCGACGCTGACATGCGCGTACATCGTCATCTCACGATTGAATGAGCCAATCAAGTCCGCGACTTCACGCAAGTACAGCGGCATAACCTCCACCGGAACGGCCGCATCTTCGATGAACTCGACCGGC
>SZPB01000601.1 GCA_030263535.1 Cytophagia bacterium CHB2 | reverse complement strand
GCGGTGCGCAAACTGGCCGAGCAACTTAAAAAAGTGGAAATTTTTGCGTTTGACACGGAAACCACAGCGGCTGATCCGTTGCGCGCCGAGCTGGTTGGCATGAGTTTTTCGTGGCAGGAGGGCGAAGGCTTTTATGTGCCGGTCGGGGCTTCGACAAGCTCAACCGTACCGCCTTCAACAAGCTCAGCCGAGTTGTCTTTGTTTGATAATGCGTTCGATGATTTTGTTTTGGAAGCGGCTGATGGCAAGCGCGAGCTTTCTTTGAAAAAAATCTTTCAGCCCATCCTGGAAGATGCCAACCGCAAAAAATGCGGTCAGAATACCAAATATGATCAGCTCGTGTTGCAGCGCTATGACGTTGCCATCCGCGGCGTGGTGCATGACACGATGGTCGCAAGTTACGTGTTGAATCCCAGTTTGCGCCAGCACAATCTCGATGCGTTGTGTGTGGAGCATTTCAATTATCGCAAGATTCCCACCAGCGAATTGATCGGTTCCGGCAAGAAACAAAAAAGCATGCGCGAGGTGCCGGTGGCAGAAGTCGCGAAATACGCGGCGGAAGATGCGGATTTCACGTTTCGTCTCTATCAATTGTTCGAGAAGAAACTGCGTGCGACGAATCTGCATGAGTTGTTTGATACCATTGAAATGCCGCTGGTCGACGTATTGCGCGAAATGGAATGGCATGGCGTGGGATTGGATTTGCCCTATCTCGCCAAAATGTCGGGTGAGCTGGAGGGCTTGCTGGCGACGTTGATGGCAGACATCTATGCGCTGGCGGGTGAAGAATTCAATATCAACTCACCGCAACAACTTGCCAAGATTTTATTCGAAAATCTCAAGCTGCCGCGCAAGCGCCGCACCAAAACCGGCTATTCCACCGACGCCGACGTGCTGGAAGAGCTGTCGAAGCTGCATGATTTGCCCCGGAAGATCATTGAATATCGCGAGTTGGCAAAGCTAAAATCGACCTATGTCGACAATCTGCCGCAGCTCGTGAATCCCTTTACCAAACGGTTGCACACGAGTTTCAATCAAACTGTGGCGGCCACCGGGCGCTTGTCGTCGAGCGATCCGAATTTGCAGAACATTCCGATTCGCACGGAGATTGGCCGGCAAATTCGCAAAGCCTTTATCGCGCCGCAAAAGGGCTGGCAACTGCTCGACGCCGATTATTCGCAAATCGAGCTGCGCATCATGGCGCATCTCTCCAAAGATGAAGCGATGATTGCCGCATTTCGCAACGATGAAGACATTCACACGGCGACAGCTTCGCGCGTGTTCAATGTGCCGATGGAAGAAATGACGCCGGAGGTGCGGCGGCGCGCGAAGGAAATCAACTTTGGCATTTTGTATGGCATGGGCGCATACGGCCTGAGCCGGCGGCTCGGCATCTCGGTGGAGGAGGCGCAGAATTTCATCACGAATTATTTTGTGCAATATCCGGGCGTGAATGAGTTCATCATGGGCATCATTGCCGACGCGCACAAGAATGGCTATGTGACGACGATGTTGGGCCGGCGGCGGTATTTGCCTGACATCAACAGCGACAATCAGCGCGTGCGCGAAGCGGCCGAACGCACCGCGATCAACACGCCGATTCAAGGCACGGCCGCGGATCTCATCAAAATTGCGATGATCAACATTCAACGCCGCTTGCACAAAGAGAAAATGCAAGCGCGCATGATTCTACAAGTACACGATGAACTGGTGTTCGAAGCGCCGCATGCCGAGATTGAAAAATTGAGAGAATTGGTGGTCGCTGAAATGGGCGGCGCCGTGCGCCTCGATGTTCCGGTAAAAATCGATGTTGGGGTGGGCAAAAATTGGCTCGAGGCGCATTGAGAGAGATGACGCATATTGAAGCTTCCCAATGAAATTTGATGTTCTTCTCACCGCTTTAAAAGCCTCGCCCACAAAATTAAAATCCCACAAAAGCAAAAAAGCTTTTAGTGGGATTTTGATTTTGTTGCCTGTGACGCCAAAAGCGTTCAAATCACCTTGGTCACTTTCAGCCAATCTTTCCGCTCTGCATTCACCGCGTTGATGGCTGCCGGCGAGCCGAGCACGACGACGAGTCCCTTCTCCTTTACACTTGCCAAAACCTCGGCAAACGCGCGGAAATCCTTCACGGTCGTGCCCAGAATTTGGTCGCGCGTGCGCTGGCGGAAGTCATCGTCATCTCCCAACAGATAACGCACCATCGAGGTATAGCCCTTGGCATCGGGAAGCTGGTAGGCGTCGAGATCGCCGATCGTGCCGATAATGCTTTTGCTCAATTCTTCCTGAGGAAGATCGATATTGCGCAGAAAATCGGCGGCGAGAT
>SZPB01000600.1 GCA_030263535.1 Cytophagia bacterium CHB2 | reverse complement strand
TCTACCCCATCGTCGAATTCATCGGCGCGCTGGCAGTCGCGTTGATTATTTGGTACGGCGGCGGGCAGGTGATCAGCAACATGCTGTCGTTCGGCGCTCTGGTGGCGTTCATCATGTATGTTGAAATGTTCTTTCGCCCCATCAGCGATCTTGCCGAGAAATACGGTATTCTGCAAACCGCCATGGCGAGCGCGGAGCGGGTTTTCAAGATTCTCGACGAGCCGGATGAGCTGGCCTCCGACCGTAAACCGCTGCAACCGGCTGGATCTTCTTTGGATTTGATCGCAAGCAATGGCCGTTGGGCGCGCGGTGAAATCGAGTTTCGCGACGTGACTTTTGGCTATCGCGACGATGAAACCGTCTTGAAAAATGCTTCATTCAAGATTGCGGCAGGTGAAACCATCGCGATTGTGGGCGCGACCGGCGCGGGCAAAACCACGATCATCAGCCTGCTCTCACGGTTTTACAAGCCGCAGCAGGGCCAGATTTTGGTCGACGGCCAGGACATAAACGAATTGCCGCTGTATCACGTGCGTTCGCAAATTGGCTTGGTATTGCAGGATGTTTTTCTGTTTGCCGATTCCATCGAAGAAAACATCCGGCTCGGCAATCACACGATTTCTTCGGAACGCGTGCGGCAGGCCGCGCAGGAAGTGAATGCCTTGCGATTTATCGAACAACTTCCCAACAAATTTCAGGAGCCGGTACTGGAGCGCGGCAATTCGCTTTCCGTCGGACAAAAACAGTTGATTGCCTTTGCGCGCGCGCTCGCGTTTGATCCGCCGATTCTCATTCTCGACGAAGCCACTTCGAGCGTCGATACCGAAACAGAATTGTTGATTCAAGCAGCGCTCGCACGCCTGATGCAAGGCCGCACCTCGCTGATCATCGCGCACCGTCTTTCCACCATTCAGCACGCTCATCGCGTCATCGTCATGCACAAAGGCCAGGTGCGTGAGATTGGCACGCATGAAGAATTGATGGCGTTGCACGGCATTTATTATCGCCTGTATCAACTGCAATTCGCAGTGCAGGAGAAAACCACCCGGCGAATTGCCAGCTAGCCGCGATGAGCCGAACACCGAAATCCGCCAAGCGCTTCCTTGCTGTAGTCGCCTTGGCGGCGATGCTTTTGCTGCTCATTCCCGTTCTCGCGCGCCATCCCCAATTCGTTGAAACGATTTACACGCGCCATCTCTACTTTGGCCTGACCGGCTTGCTCTCGACGGCAAGTTCGGCGCTGCCATTCTCGCTATCAGAAATTTCGCTGTATGGATTTGCAATCTCGCTTGTGGTGATCCTCACGCATACCCTAAAACAAAAACTGTGGGAATCCGGCCTCAAGAAAATTACGCTGCTCGTTGCCATTATCATTTCGTGGTTCTATCTCGGTTGGGGCTATAATTATTTTCGCCTGCCACTCGACAAACAACTCGGCCTTACCGAACTAGAAGCAGAAATCTCTGGCGCGAGGTTTCGAGAAAATTTATTGTGGTGCTTGAACTCAGCCAACGCGCATTGGCGCGCTATGCCTAACTGGTCTTTGCGCGAGCTTGATGAGAAAATCGAACAAAGCTATCACCGCGTTTTGCTCGATTTGAATTTGCCCATGACGCCGGGCAAGCGCCGTCCCAAGCTTCTGTTGGTTCCTGCCGTGTTAAATTACACGTTGACCTCCGGCATTTTCGGACCGTTTTTTCACGAAGTCCATCTGAACTCCGAGCTATTGCCAATCGAGTTGCCGTTCGTGCTCGCGCATGAAAAGGCCCATCAAATGGGCTTTGCGCGCGAAGCTGAAGCAAACTTTCTCGCAGCGCTGGTGTGCTTTGCCAGCGCAGATTCCTCGGTGCAATACTCGGGCTATTTTTCCTTGCTCGGCAGTTTCTTGACTCGCGCATCAGCGGTTGCAGAG
Organism: Cytophagia bacterium CHB2; assembly: GCA_030263535.1. Taxonomy (NCBI): domain Bacteria; kingdom Pseudomonadati; phylum Bacteroidota; class Cytophagia; species Cytophagia bacterium CHB2. The sequence goes on along the minus strand of SZPB01000600.1, from coordinate 436 downwards.
GCCGACTCGTTGCGCCAACTGATCCGGCCGGAAGTTCGCGCCGACTTTCGAGTAGTACGGCAGCGTTATCAAAAATACATGGGAACAATTTCAGACATGAGCCATGCAACTTATGACGCTTATTTGCGCGCCAATAAAATTCAGGAAGGTATACAAAATTATAGCGGAGTCGTGGAGTTGATGATGCGCTGGCGAGCGCAACAGGGGCTTATGCAAAACAGAATGCGGCCAATGAAGCCCGGCGAACAGCCTCGATAATTTGCGACGTTCCGCTACGGCTTGGCCGTGGCATCTTTGTTGGCAAGACGAATATCTGAAGGAAAAAGCTTTCAAACTTCCTCGAAATTAACTGGGCAGATCGCTGTTAATCGAACATTTTCCGGCAGCCTGTTTCGCCGGCGCATTTGCTTCGCAGGCAACTTCGGCGGCTATCTCT
>SZPB01000599.1 GCA_030263535.1 Cytophagia bacterium CHB2 | reverse complement strand
TCAGGATATTTTTGCAGAATTGCCGCCAGCTTGCTGATATTCTCTTTGCTGATGGGCTTGAGCTCGGCCTTGTTCACATCAAACAAAATGCCGGAATCAAAGGTGATGCGAATGCCCTCGCCCACCCGTTCGACTCGGGCGCCCGCGATGTCTTGCTTGATCTCCGCAGCCTGCTTGTCCATGTAATTGCCGATATAAAGACCGGCTGCGCCGCCGATCGCCGCGCCCAAAATCGCGCCGAGCACGGTGTTGCCCGCCGCTTTACCAACAGCGCCGCCCACAACTGCGCCGCCGGCTGCGCCCGCGGTGCCATATTGCGCCTTCTTGCTCCAACCGCAGCCGAGTCCCATCGTCAACACAGCCGCGCTCAGGACAACAACCACTAGTTTTTTCATAGAGCACTCTCCTAAAAAAGAACATTGTAAATGGAAAAAATACCTGTTCGGTAATATTGCTACTCATCACATCAGATTGTTCGGAACGTATCGCCGCACGCCGCAGCGCAAGCTATGCGCGTTTCTTTAGGCAATTAAAAGTGAAGTCTTTGCTTTGAAAACAAAAACATTTCACGCAAAGGCGCGGCTCGACTGAGTTCGCCGAAGTCAGTGCCGCACAGGTTCCATAAAGAAAAACTTTGCGGGTTCTTTGCGCTTTCGCGTGAGGCTTTTCTTTTTGGTCCCGGCTCGTCCTGGGTTAGAGTTGTGAAAACTTAATCGGTGTTGAGTTGAAAGATGGGAACAGTAGTTAAGGAAGGAAGCAGAAAAGTAGAGGTGCATATCAACAGCTAGCGCAACATGTCGCGGCATAAGCTCACCCTCGCTTTCCTGTTGATCGCATCTCACCCTCATCACAAGGCGCGCGCTGCTTTTCTTGCACTCCTCCGGCACCAAAAATTTAATACAATTCAGATGAATGTCAAGCGCTCTCTCTCGCGCCACTTCAGTCGCGATAGCGTTGCTTGATGCCGGGAATCAAATACGCGCTGAACGCGCGTTCTTCGTCATATTCCGGCGACCAATCCCAATCCCGCCGGGCGGCAGTATCGTCCACTTCTTCAGGCCAGGAATCGACGATGGCCTGGCGCTTGTCATCGGGAGAGAATTTGATCTCAGCCTGCGGAAATTCGCGCAACACCCGGCGGTGAATCTCGCCGGCGCTGGGGCTGAAGCTGCCGATGTTGTAAACCGTTTGCGTGAGTTTTTCGCGCGGCGCCGCCTCCAGGCGCAGCAGGGCATGAATCGCATCCGGCATGGCCATGAACGGAATGCGCACATCCGCGCGTACGAAACACGAGTAACTCTTATTTTGCGCAGCGGCGTGCAGCATTTCCGGCGCATAATCGCTGGTGCCGCCGCTCGGAACGGTGATGGCGCTGATCAATCCCGGAAAACGCAGCGCGCGAAAATCAATGCCGCCGGTCAGCGGGTCTGCGGCAAGCTGGCGGTAATGGCTGGAATAGTAGCGGCCGAGATGTTCGCAATAAAGTTTGTTGCAGCCGTACATCGTTGTCGGAAACGTCCAGTCGTTTTCCTTGACTTTGCCGGCCGCTTTTTTGGCGGCAAGGTTGGGCAGGCCGTAAACCGCAATCGAACTGGGAAACATGAATTTGACCACCTGGCCGTGCCAGCGGGATTGCTCGATGGCGAGTTTGAGCAAGTTGAGTGTGCCTTCAACGTTGACGCGATGCGCCGCTTCGGGTGTAAACTCAGCGCGGGTGGAAAGCAGCGCCGCGAGATGATAAACGCAATGAATCTCATACTCGCTTTGCATGCGCTCGAGCAAACGAGGTTCGAGAATATCGCCCACGATCACAGCACTGCACAGGCGCTGCAAGCTTTCATCGAGCGGTCGAACATCGAGCGCAATGATGTGATGCGAGCCGTTCTCGGCCAGGCGCGCAATCAGGCCGTGGCCCATCTCGCCGTTGGCGCCGGTCACCAAAACGCCGGGTTTGCGAATGTGTTTGGTCATGATGCCTTCCCTGGAGTTGGCAAAAATTCAAGCATACGCGAGGTTGATTTGATCGCAAAAAGTGAGCAGAGCAGCAGGCATTAACCGCGCGAGGTATCAGAAAAAAAACGGCGCAGTGTTTCCAGAAAAATGTGCGGCGGTTTCACCGGCTTGCCGGCAGCGTTGATGAATGCGTGCATGGTGTAGCCTTCGGCGATCAATTCTCCGGTTTCGTTGAAAACCTCATAATCAATGCGCAAGCTGGCGCGCGGAAACTCTTTCAGCCGGCTTATCACTCGAATGAGTTCGTCGTAACGCGCGGGCTTGCGATATTTGCAATGCGCTTCGGTGACAGGCAGGGCCACGCCTTCTTTTTCGATTTCGGCGTACGGCAGGCCGGTGT
>SZPB01000598.1 GCA_030263535.1 Cytophagia bacterium CHB2 | reverse complement strand
TCAACGAGTCGGCGCTCGCCATCACTTCACTGGGAATCAGCGCGCCCGCCGGCGCCGCTGATCGCGTGGTTTCAACCGAGCAAGAATTCACCGTCACCACCAAAGTTTCCGCGAGCGCGAATTTAAGCGATCTCTCCGCTGAAATGACCTTGCCCACGGGTTACACCTTCCTCGCAACAGAGCCCAGCGTCAAACCGATCATCGGGGATTCTGTGCGCTGGCGGCTCAAAGCGCCGGTGGGCAGTCACAGCAACGAGCGTGACATCAGCGTGCAAGTCACCGGCAAAAACTCCGCAGGCGAAACCGTGCCGCCGGTGGTGAGCACGATGCAGATTCGCGCCGAAGCGCGTGCGCAACTCGAGCTCACGCCGGAAATCGTCTCGCCGGCGGGCGCGCAAAACGGGAAACTTTCCGTGAGCCAGGAGTTCGCGTTGCGTGCCACGCTGCGCAATCGCGGCGCAGCCACCGCAACGGTTGCCCGCGTGGCCCTGCTTGTCGGCGAAACCGGTATCACCGTGCAAGAGCCGTTTGAGCAGGCGTTGAATCTCGACCCGGTGACGCGCACCGGCTATGTCGAATGGCATGCCACGGCGCCCGCTAGTGCCACGCCGATTCATGACTTGACCTTCAATGTCACACAAGTTCCGGTGGATTCGAATTCCGGCGAACAAGCACAGATTCGCAACAACGGCAACGAAATCCTCTCACTTGAAACGCTGGATCAAGGCGCATTGGCGTTGACCGGCTTCAGAATTTTCGCGCCCATGGGCGCACAAGACCGTACGCTCAGCACCGAACAAAAATTCACGCTCTCCGGCTCGGCCACCTGGTTTCGCGCGGCGAACATAACCGCCCAACTCGTGTTGCCCGAGGGCGCCGGTTTTGTGCCGGAAGACCCGCTCACGCAACCGCTCACCGGCGTTTCCGGCCAGGAATTTTATTGGGATGTAACCGCGCCGGCAAATGCCATCGATAGCGCAATGTTCAAGATCATCCTAACCGCCAACGACGAGAGCAACAGCAATCTCACGCTGGGCCCGATTAGCGACTCATTGAAAATTCGCCTGGTGAAACGCGCCAGCCTGTTGTTCACGGCCAAGATCAGCAGTCCGGCCGCGGCAACCGACGGCATCGTGAGCCTGGGCCAATCGTTCCAGGTTACGGCGATGCTCGAAAATCTCGGCGAAGCAGAAACGGCCGGGCGGGACAGCCTGGTCATCGCTTTGCCGGAAGGTTATGATTTGGATCGCAACGTTGACACCTCGTGGGCAAAACGCACAACCACGATCGCGGGTATGCGGGTTGCAACCTGGCAAATTCTTGCGCCCGATATCACCACCACCAATCAAAGCATTGCCGTCACCCTGCTCGATCCGCCGGATGATATCAACACCGGCGCAGATGCCCTGGTCGTCGATCAAGACTTGCGGCAACGCTTGAACATCTCCACCGAAGCGCGCAAACTGAGTGTGCAAAACGAGACCTTAAGCCGGCGCTCACCGGTATCGCGCGGGCAGACCAGCATAACGATTGCGCAGCTCAACCTCTCCGACCCCGGCGCCGGCAGCACCTCCAGCGCCATCGTCGTCACCAGCTTGCGTTTTTATGTGCGCACGCGCCAGGGCAAGAACATTCCGCCCGGCGCGCTGTTTAAAGCGCTGCGCTTGGTTGACGCCGATCAAGCCGATAAAATCTACGGCGAACGGGCATTGACGCCCGCCGAGCAGAGCAATCCCGTGCAATTGACGCTGCTCACGGATTCGGTGGAAGTGGGTTTCGGGCCCCCGCGCCGCGTGGCCCTGCAGGCCGATTTGGTTGAGTCCGACACCACCAAGTCCTTCATGATTGCATTCGATGAAAGCAACGATGTCGCCGCCATTGACAAAGACTCGCGCAAGCCCATTGACGTTATCGATGAGAACAATCGCACCGGCAGCGCCTTTCAAATCAATTCAGCGATTTCGGTTTTGTTCGACGCAGAGCTGGCGACATTTTACAATTATCCCAATCCCTTCCGCCCGCCGGAGACAAACAGTGGCTCGGAAGGCACGCGTTTTCTCTACAATTTGTCGCAGGACTCGCCCGTTGAGTTCAAAATCTTCACGTTGCTTGGCGAATTGGTTTGGGAAAAAACTTTCCAAGCCACCGACCCGCAGGGCCGGCGCGGCTCGCACGATGACATCATCTGGAACGGCTTCAACGGTGCGGGCCGCAGAGTGTTGAACGGCGTTTATCTCGCGGTAATCAAAACCCACGCCGGCATCGCGACAACCAAAGTTGCGGTGGTGAAGTAAGGCAATCAGCTTTTCAAAGTTTGAACAAAATTCAGAACGTTTTTTGCACACAAAATTGAAATCCCACAA
>SZPB01000597.1 GCA_030263535.1 Cytophagia bacterium CHB2 | reverse complement strand
ATTCAGGCGATTGCGAGCGGCATTTACCTGTTTACGGTTACCTCGGAAACAGGCACGTATGTGGGCAAATTTGCGGTTATCTATTAAGGAGCGGCCATGTCTTTGCGAAGAATGATCCTCATTTTGACTGCCGTCTTGCTGCCGGGAACGGGGTTGCTGGCGCAAATCGATCGCGATTTGGAATTGCGCGACACAGCCGGTCGCGGCAAAGTCGGCACAACCGGCATGCAATTTCTGAAAATCGGCGTGGGCGCGCGCGCCGTGGGCATGGCAGAGGCCTTTGTGGCGTTGGCGAATGACGCCAGCGCCGTGTTTTACAATCCCGCCGGATTGACGGCGAGTGAGAACAAACAAGTTTTGCTCAGCCACGTCGAATGGCCCGCTGACATCAATTATGAATTCGGTGCGGCTGTGTTGCCGCTGGAAAATATTGGCGTGTTCGGCGCTTATGTCGGCATGCTCACCACCGGCGATATGAAAGTCACCGTGCCCTATCAAGGCTGGACCGGCGGTTATTTCAACGCCAGCGATTGGGTGGTGGGAGTGACGTATGCGCGCAAGCTCACCAATCGCTTTTCCTTTGGCGGCAGCGTGAAATACATCACGGAATTTCTCGGCAACGAGCAAGCGAGTAATTTTGCCATGGATGTCGGCACCTTGTTCGACATCGGCGTGCGCGGCCTCAAGTTCGGCATGAGCATCACGAATTTCGGACCGGATGCCAAGTATTTTCGCGAGCAGTTCGCCCTGCCCATTGATTTTCGCCTGGGCTTGATGATGGACATCTATCGCAGCGATTTCAACACGGTCGTCGCGACTTTTCAAGGCAATCATCCGAATGACAACATCGAACAGCTTGCGTTCGGGTTGGAGTACAAATTGAAAGACGTGGTGGCGCTGCGCACCGGCTATCGCACCAACGTGGAACTTGAAACGTTGGACAAAGTTGATGAGCCGTTCGAAGGCCTTTCCTTCGGCGCGGGCGCAAAATTCGGTTTCTCCGGCGTCAAAGCGCAACTGGATTATGCCTATTCCGACTTCGGCTTTTTGGACACAGCACAGCGCTTTAGTATTGCGTTTCAGTTTTGAAAATGCTAAGGGGATTCAGGCTGAATGATTTATTGGAATAACTATCAACACGCAAATGTCTACATAACACATAAAGTTATTCTAGGGCATTCCGCGAGAATCTTATAATGTAGCAAGATGTTGTGGATAAACATGCAAGAGGCACAAATCAAACTCCGTGATGCGAGCCTTGCACTCCATGAAAAATCATGGCATGATATTCTAAAAATCGATGAGTCATTTTGTACAGCCAAGAAATGTCGTACTTGATAGGGTGGCATATCATATTCTATATTAGGAAGCGGAAACTACAATCGAGAATTCTTTGTGACTCTAATAATCACTGAAATTAGTGAGTTTGGAATTGCTATGGTTGCTGACAGCGCTGTTACGGAAAGCACGGATTTGCCTTCCGGAGGAACTGTGACACGTGTCTTGAACGGCGCTAAAAAACTTCAAGCCATTCCATATTTACGCGCGGGGATTTCGATGTGGGGACACGGATCACTAAAAACATCGAATAACTGGATTCCAACAGATATGTGGGTTGTCGATTTTATTGAGCAACATCAATATTTGACCACACTTGATGAGTTTGCCAACAAACTTGCTCAGGAACTTCAGAATGCCGCGGGAAATATCAATGAACCAATTGGATTTCATCTAGCTGGTCTTACAGACAGCAATGGAGAATGTCTACCCGTCGCGTATCATGTCCGCAATAACGATGGAGACTTCATACGCGGTTATGAACTGCATGAGTTTATACCAGGCTTGCAATTTCTGCCCAAATTACCGAAAACAAAGCAATTTTGGATAATACGAAATGGCGACTATGGTCCCTATGCAATTCTTTCCCAACCTGTATGGAACGCGCTCAAGGAGCTTCCAAAATCTCTTGATCTACAGATACCGTATCCATCACTCGTGGGCCGAATCAGATACCACAAAACGTGGGTACGATTTATTTCTGACTTATATAATAGTTCTGAACTGTTTCAGACAATTGGCGGCTATGTTACATCCTTGGGTATTTACTACAACGGTCAAATGATCTGTGACCTAGGCTAGCTATTCAACTTAGATGGGTATGCGTGACAACATGCAGCTATACCCACGATTGATGCCAGCAACAATATCGCCCCGCAGATTCTTAACGCTGAGAAATAACTTTGCTCCTAAGGAGGTCTAAATGATCAAGCTATTGTGCTGTTGCTCAATGTTGCTCTGGATATTCACTCGGCACGTGTTCGCAATTGAACCAATTAGCAAGATTATCGAGCAACCAAATGCACCC
>SZPB01000596.1 GCA_030263535.1 Cytophagia bacterium CHB2 | reverse complement strand
CAAAGTCGCCTTTGGCCGTCAACACGCGGGCGAGGTCCGTCAAGTCATCGGCAATGACCGGATGCGCCTCGCCGAGTTTCTGCCGGTGTTTTTCCAGAATATCGCGATAGTGCAGCTCGGCCTCGGCATATTCACGTTTGGCTTCCAACAATACGGCGAGATTGCCGAGATTGTACGTCGTCAGGGGATGATCCTCGCCCAGCAGTTTGCGGCGGATGGCCAGCGCCTGGCGCATCAGCGGCTCGGCTTGTGCGTATTCACCTTTGGCGTAAAGCGTAGCACCAAGATTGTTGAGACTCTCTGCCACTTCCAAATTTTCCTCGCCAAACAACTCACGGCGAATGGCCAGCGCTTCACGATGCAGTGAATCCGAAGCCTCGAGCTTGCCGCGTTCATACATCAACCAGCCCAAATCATCCAAATTGAGCGCCACGCCGGCATGCGTATTTCCAAAAAGCTTGCGGCGCATGGCGAGCGCGGCGTGCGCCAAGGAGTCCGAAGCAGCAAAATCCCCTTTTTGATACTTCACCTTGCCAAGACTGCTCAACGTCTGGGCCACTTCTTCGTTTTCCCTGCCGAATAATTCCCGGCGCATCGCGAGGGAAAGCTGTTGCAACGAATCCGCGGCGTTGTAGTCGCCTTGCTCGGCTTTTACCTTGCCCAACACCCACAGCGTGCGCGCAATGTCGGCATGCGTATCGCCGTGAAGTTCGCGCCGAAGCGCAAGTGATTTTTCCAGCAGCGGTGCGGCAGCCTCGAGCTGCGCCAGGCTTTGATAAACCGTGCCGATCACTTCCATCATGTTGGCCTGCACTTCCGGCTGGCCGGCAAGTTCTTTCTCGATTTTTTCCGCGCCGCGATCAAGCAGCTCACGCGCGGTAATGGTTTGCCCCTTGGCTTCCGAGGGCTCGGAAATCTTGAACAAATCCGAAAGAAACGCCGCCACCTGTTCCGCTTTTCTTGCTTCAAGCTGCGCGCGATCTCTCTCATTTGCCAGACGATTTGTATAGAATCCCACCAATCCGGCAAGCAAAACGAAGACAGCGGCAGTTGCCGCAACACCAATTTTGTTGCGCTGCACGAATTTTTGCGTGCGATAGCGGAGAGTTGCAGGCCGCGCCAGAACCGGCAATCCCGCCAGGTGGCGTGCAATATCTTGCGACAGTTGTTCCACGGAGCTGTAGCGCCGTTCCGGCTCTTTGCGCAGCGCCGTTAAGCAAATGTTATCCAGATCACCGGCGAGTTTGTGCCGCAAACGTTCCGGCTGCGTATTGCGTGCCAGGCTGATGGCCTCCGCCGTGGGCTCTGTCCCGGCTGCGGCAAGGGCAACGGTGCTGGGTTTCTTCGGGTCCGTGGTGTTGATTAATTTTTCCACCTCCGCGGGCGAACGATCGCTGAGTTCATACGGACGGCGTCCGGCCAGCAATTCATAAAGTATCACACCCAGGGAATAAACGTCGCTCGCCGTGGTCACCGTCGCGCCGCGAATTTGTTCCGGCGAGGCATACTCCGGCGTCAGCACACGTTGCCCGATTTGCGTGAGCGTTGCAGGCGCGGCGTCGTCCGCTTCCTCGCGCAGCAGTTTGGCAATGCCGAAGTCCAGCAGCTTGACGGTGCCGTCATTGGTCACCAGAATGTTGCTTGGCTTCAAATCGCGATGCACGACGAGATTGCGATGGGCATATTGCACCGCGGCGCAGACGGTTTGAAACAGCTCGAGGCGCTCATCCACCGAAAGTTGGTGGTCATCACAGTAGCGGTTGATGGGCGCGCCGTCAACATACTCCATCGTAAAGAAGGGCAGCCCGTCATCCGTCCTGCCGCCGTCAAGCAAACGCGCGATGTTGGGATGTTGCAAGTGCGCGAGGATTTGCCGCTCGCTTTGAAAGCGTTTGAGAATCTCTTCCGAGCGCAAACCCAGCTTAATGAGTTTCAGCGCCACGTGTTGCTCGAACTGCCCGTCGGCGCGGCCGGCGAGATAAACATTGCCCATGCCGCCGGCGCCGATCTGCTTGATGATGCGATATGCGCCAATCTGTTTGCCCTCCAGAGAAAACACTTCTGACACATCCATCCCTACCCCGCTCATGTTCGCCAGCAGACTGTGAGGTTGCGCATCCGCTTCCAGCAATGCCGCAACTTCGCGGTGAAGTTCGGGTTCGTTTGAACACGCCTTGCGCAAAAAAACATCGCGCTCTTCGGGTTGATGTTCCAGGGCGGCTTCAAACAGCTCTTGCACTTTGTTCCAGCGCTGAGAGTCCATGGCACGAGCCTTCTTTGTTCCTGAATTTTGCATGCTGAGATATGACAAGAAAGAATCGATAATCGTCTTAAACAAACCGCGAAGCGGTGGAATGTTTATAGTGAAATTCGTCCCACCAC
>SZPB01000595.1 GCA_030263535.1 Cytophagia bacterium CHB2 | reverse complement strand
AACCGGCGAACCCGTGAGATTGGCATTTCCGATCAGTGCGCGCACTTGCGCCACCTGGGCGCCGGCGGTGTCGCCCAGCGTCCAAGTCGCAGCCAGCTCGCCATTATTATCCGTGCTCGCAGTGATTTTGACATCATCAATGAAAAAATTGGCGGCGCCGGAGCTGCGAAAAATTAACGGGCGCGCGCCTGCTGCGCCATTGGCGGCAGAGGCGAGATATTTCACCCATGTGTTGCCGGTAGCCGACGGCAAAATATCAATAACCTTCTCGCTGAGATTTCCAGCGGCATCATTCACACGCCAAACGACGCGCGCCGTCCCGCTCAAAACCTTGGCATAAAAGGTCAACGTATAGTTCGTATTTGCAGCATATGTAAAAGTCTGACTCACCCCAACGCCGGTGCGAGACGTGTTAACCTGCAAACTGCGATTGCCGCTGCGCGGCGCAGCGGTTGAAGCCGCGACTTCACTGCCTGTGGGATTGCCTTCCAACGTCCAGAGGTTGGGGAGATTACCGGTAATATTTTCGAAACCGGGATTTTCAAGGGCAGCATCCAGCGACAGCGAGCCGCCGCCGCGCATCACTTGAAATTCCACTGGAAAGCCCGGCACGCCCGCGCCGCTCGCATCCGTAATCTTCGCGGCCAATGGCTGCGCCAGCTTGGCTCTCACTTGCGCTGTCTGGGCATTGCCGGAAGCGCGCGCCGCAGAGCTGGCAATTCTGGCATTTGCCGTTGCGGTAAACACCACCGGCGAGCCGGTGAGCGCGGCGCCGCCATTATTGTGGCTGCGCGCTTCGACGCGATGGCTGTTCTGCACGCTGCCGAGCGTGAGAATCGTAGTAGCCCTGCCGTTGATGTCGGTGACGCTCGTATAACTGCTCAATTTGCCCTCCCCTTCCAACACCACCCAACTCACCGGGTGCCCGGCAACGGCGTTATTGCTGGCATCCCGAATCGTCACAGAAAACGGTTGCGCCAATGCCTGCCCGCCCGGTCCGGATTGATTATTCCCGTTGCCGCCGGCAGTGATTTCCATCTTCGCAGCCGCGCCGCCGGTTGCAGTCACCGTGAAACGCGCCGGGGCCAAGGTCGCATGCGTGGCATCGACAAAAAACTGGCCGGCTTTGGTGGTGAGAGTGACCAACGCCTGCGCTTTGCCTTCGCTATCCGTTACGAACCCGGTCTCCTCCAAGCCTTCGGGAACAAATTCCGTGAGATCAGAGGTGATGATAAATTTATCAAGCCAGGTCTCGGCGTAGCGCACGCGAAATTCGATAGTATGCTGGCCGGGTGTAAAGCGAAACACACGAGGATTGAATTGCGGGTTGGAGCCTTGTGAAATATCATTGCCGCGATCGGACACCTTATCCCAGGTCCAGTTGTTGATCACCTGGCCTTTGAAAACGTCGTAAATGAAAACATCGAGATTATCAATTTTGATATCCCAACTGACCGGACGCCCGGCATTATTCAGGCTGCGCGTCCAGATGATGTAATCGCCTTCGTGATCAATGGTAAACGTGTAAACCGCCTTGGCGTCCTGATTATTGCCTTGCGGATACGCAATGTACTTTCCACCGCCGGCTGTTTCATCATTGCGAATCGCGATCGGCGTTTGCAGATTGCCGGTTTCTGCTTCAATGCGAATATGGCCATCGGGCGAAGGCGGTGAAGAAATGATCCCCATGTCGGCGGGGGTGGCGACAAATTTGATGCTTTCGCCGGGCACCGGGCTGCCGTCTTCATCGGTTACGATCGCCACCAAAGGCTCATTCAACGGCTGGCCAACGGAGGCAATTTGGTTGTTGCCGGAATGGACGCGCAAGATGGTGGCTGGCTTTACTGGAAATGCCATGGTGATTTCACCAATCGTCGCCGTCGGGTTTCCGCCGTTCAACATGAAACCCGAAAAATTTCCGGTTTCCCGTTTCACCGGGTCGGAAAATTCGCGATCAAATTGACCATCGACAGTGACTTCGAAAATGTTCTCCGTGTCGGTAACCGTTATTTTGACCATCATGGTAGAGCCGGCCGTTGCCAGGCCGCTAAACTGTGAGGCGCCGCCGCCAATTTGCTCCAGCACACCGTTTTGTTTCACGTGCCAAAGGTTGGTGCGGCCGCCGTCTACATTTTCACGCTGGATCAAATAACCCGTCGCGTTGGTTGTGCCGTTGCTACCCATCACGAAAATACCGGTGTGCGCCACCATCTCGGGCGTCACCGCGGGGCCCCATTTGATTATCACCTCTTGGGCATTACGCCTTGTTTTCAAAACTGCGGTTTGCCAACCAAAAACCGGGCTGGTGTTCTTAACTTCTCCGCCGCTGATTTGAAACGTGGCGGGCGCCGCCCAGTTGTCTCCCAAACCCGGTCCCGAGCGTTCA
>SZPB01000594.1 GCA_030263535.1 Cytophagia bacterium CHB2 | reverse complement strand
GATGCGCAACGCTCGCTGCATGGCAAAAGACAACCATGAGTCCTGCGGAATCGCTTGTAAAGCCGCAGCGATAATCTCATCAACCGGCTTGCCAATCATTGCTGCCGCCACTCCGGCAGCCACCGCCTGCGCGCCCCATATGCCTTCGCGCCAATGACTGATGCTGGCATCGATCTCAGCGAAGTGCGCGGCGCGCGCGGGATTGCCGGCACACACGATGCCGATGGGCGCGACGCGCATCGCAGCGCCGTCACTCATATGATAAGAATTATACTGCCCAGAAAGCGGAGGCAAAATGCCGCGCCGAATGTTGGCGGCTGCTTCTCGTTCGCTGGCGCCGCCGCGATTCATGATCTCCAAAGAGATGACGTGCTTGCGCCAAGCCGCCAGCACATGCTCCAGAGTCAATTCCCCTTTGCATTGCACTAACGTGTCGGCAGTGAGCAACGCAAATTCCGTATCATCAGTGCCGGGCGCCGGCACGCCGGGACGGAAATCCGTCGTGATACCGTAAAGAAAATGGTTGTCCGGCGTGCGCGCCGCATCGCCGAAGGAATCGCCGATGGCCAGGCCGATCAAGCAGCCCAGGGCGCGATCATGGAGTGTTTTTTGATCAAGCATGAGAAAGTTGAACTAGAAAGGATGAACATGGTTTCGGATTCGAGCGTCGTATCATGTGCAAACATCTCAACAAGAAAAACTCTCACGCAACGGCTTGCCGCATGGTGCGCCGCGCCAAATCATCGAAAGCGGCGTTGTCAAAGCCTTTCAAACTGCTGCGGATGCGATTGTGCAAAGGCGCAATCCATTTTTCCGGCAAATGTTTCGCGCCGCGCATTGTTCCGAGAATGGAACCAACGGTTGCGCCGTTGCTGTCCGTATCCCACCCTCCCATGACGACATAACAGATTGCGCGTTCGTAGTCGCCATCGCTGTACAATAACGCCGCAGTCACCAATGCGGCATTGTTAATGGTATGCACCCAATGAAAGTGTCCGAATTTCTCATAAAGCCGGTCCACGGCATTTTCCCAATTTTTTTCTTTATCATAAAGCGCGAGCACAAATTCAATCGCCTGCGCCAGACGCGACTCTTGCGGAATCTGCTGCAAACCTTGCGCAATGAGTTGGCGAGGTTCTGAAACCACAAACGCCGCGGAAATGGCCGCAGCGAAAAACATTTCCCCGTAGATACCGTTGCCGGTGTGACTCAAACGCGCATCGCGCCATGCCCGCTCGGCCGCTGCCTGCGGGTCGCCCGGCGAAATCCATCCCCACAAATCCGCGCGAATTTGCGCACCGATCCATTCGCGATAGGGATTGCAGCGGGTAGCTGTTTGCGGCGGCCGCCATCCTTGCAGCAAATTTAAATAGGCCACGCGTTCCGCTGTAAACGTTGACAACACCGGCAGCATGCTCAACCAGCATTCGGCAATATTCTCCGTGGTAAAATTCAATCCGTAGATTTCGAGAACGCGCAGATTGACCATGGGATAATTCATATCATCATCCTCGGGCATGCACACGAGATGTTCCCGCAAACTCTCACCTCCCGAATGGCGATTCCACGGAAATTTTTGCAGCAATTCTTGCGGCATGCCTGCCGCGGTGATGTAATCCGAAAGCGGCCAGGTGCCGTTCGATTCCAACAACTGGCGAATAACGGCGCGTGGATGTTTTTCCACCGGCTTGCCCAGTGCGCAGCCGGCGGCGCGGCCCAACCATCCCCCTAAAATACGATCATATAAATCTATTTCACTGAGAGCCGCCTTTGCCACGGGCGCTGGCCGGGCGGGTCGCGACGCCGCAATCTCCGCTATATCTGAAGGCTCATCACGCTGCGGTTTCGCGCCCATGTCAACAATTTCATGCAACAGGGCTAGCGCGTGCTGCCGCAATTCATTTTCATCCAAAGCAACACGCTGCATATCATTCCACCGTTGTTGCAAAGGCGCAACCTCACCGCCTTGCTCGCGCTGCTGTCGCAATTCATGCTGCACCAGTTCGATCGGGTCGATCCAGGAGATCTTCACGCAACACCCCTCGCTTGCGCCAAATCGGCAAGCTGTTCAACGAGTGCGATATAATCAACTCCGCACAAAGCAGGAATGCACAGACCCCGCAATTCTTGCAGGCGCGTGCCCCAACTCGACGGCAGAATATCATGTTTGGCCATTGCGCCACACAGCGCGCCCACAAATGCCGGCACAGAATCAGCCGTTTTCGCAAAAGTTGTTGCCATCATCATGGCCGCTTCAAACTCGCCGCGCGTTTGCTTAACAATGGCCAGGGTTAGCGCAAAGGTTTCCGGCGCAACGTTGCCATAGTTGTACTCGCGATTGATGATCGCCTCGCTCAATGATGGCACAACAGCCAGTGTGGATTGTGAGGGATC
>SZPB01000593.1 GCA_030263535.1 Cytophagia bacterium CHB2 | reverse complement strand
GCGCGCTCGCGGAGCGATCCCGCAAACGTCTGCGCCAGCTTTGCCATCTCTCGCGGGCGGCAATATCCGGTTAGGCAAGCTTCCGGAAAAATCACCACACGCGCGCCTTGCGCCCGCGCCTGCTCACACCAGCGCGCAAGCTGCGCGAGATTGTAGTCCATATCACCCAACTGCGAACGGAATTGTACACAGGCAATGCGGAATTTCATCGTCGTGCAAAAATTTGAGAAATCAGACTATTTCGGGAATGTCTCAGCGTCAGCAAGGCTTTTAACGCTTTTCGAGGCGTTTCAAATTTTGGCTTGCCTGAAAACCAGTGTAGACCATTACGAGGCCATCGTCGGAAGTAGCGCGGCTAAGGCGTGCAGAAGCTCTCTCTCATGAATCGGTTTGATCAAATAATCATCCATGCCGGCATGCAGGCAACGCTCGCGCTCACCGGGCTGCGTCTGTGTGCTCAATGCGATAACCGGCAGATGCGCGCCGGTCGCCAACTCACGTTGCCGCAATGCTGCGGTCACTTGAACGGCGTTCATTTCAGGCAAGTGCAAATCGATCATCACCAAATCAAAATGCTCGTTTGACAGCACGAGCATGGCGTCTTTGCCGGAGCTTGTGACGACGACATCATGGCCGTGTTTGCGCAGCAAGCGCGCCGTTGCTTCCTGCCCCATGGCATTGTCTTCCGCCAGCAGGATGCGCAGTGATTTGATTGCCGCAAGCGGCGCCACAGCGCTCGTTGCATGGCCGTCGTTATCCTCGTCGCCCGGCGTTCTTGGAAATTCCAAAGCCGGCTCTCCCGAAGGTTGCTGCAGAACAAAACGCGCGGTGAAATGAAAAACACTGCCCTTGCCCTCTGCACTATTCACCCAAATACGCCCTCCCATCAAATCGACGAGTTGAGACGCAATGCTCAACCCGAGTCCGATGCCGCTATACTTTCGGGCCGGTGAGCCATCGGCTTGCGCAAAAGGGTCAAAAATGATATTTTGCTTATCGTCAGCAATCCCAATGCCGGTGTCCGCGACGGTGAAGTATAAATTGACTTCGCCGTTTTGCCCCAAGTTGTTGGGTGTTGGGAGTTGAGGTTCTAGCTCGACCTCGACGACAATCTCCCCGCTTTCCGTGAATTTGATCGCATTGTTGAGCAAATGCGTCACCACTTGCTGCAAGCGCGCCGCGTCGCCAATCAAAGCGTCCGGCGTGCCCGGCGCAATGCGCGCGGTGAATTGCAGGCCCTTCTCCTGCGCACGCAACTCGAACGACTGCAAAGTTGTTGCCAGACACTCACGCAAATTAAAAGCGGCCGGCTGCAATTCCAACTTGCCGGTTTCAATTTTGGAGAAGTCAAGCACCTCGTTGATAACGCCGAGCAAGTCTTCGGCAGATTTTTCGACGACTTGCAGATATTTGCGTTGCGGCGGCGTGAGATCGCTATCCAACACCAGCTCCGTCATGCCCAAAATGCTGCTCATGGGCGTGCGAATTTCGTGGCTGATGTTGGCGAGAAACTCGCTTTTGGCAATGTTGGCGGCTTCGGCGGCAAGCGCCATCTGCTTCGCATGCTCGATGGAATGCTGAAGCTGCTGATTGGCTCGCTTCAACTCACGCGAGGTGGCATCGGAAGCTTCTTTGGACTTTTGCAACGCGGCTTCGGCGTGCTTCAACTCGGTAATGTCAACCGCAACTGCGATCACCCCGGCAATTTCGCGATTGGGCCTGCGCAGCGGGGCAAACCAAAATTCAAAAAAGACCTGATTGATTTCCGTGGTCGTCGAAAACGCTTTGCCGAGCAAAGCTTGTCTGACGTTTTCTGCCAGCGAAGTTACCTCCGGAAAAAGATCGAAAATCGAACGGCCCACCATTTCACCGGGCTTGAAATTCAACGCTGCCAAGCCGCGGCCTTCGGAAAGCGTCACTTCACCGTCGGGGTTCATGGCCAGCAACGCGATCGGCGTATTCGCGACCACGGTGCGAAAGCGTTCTTCACTCTCGCGCAGGGCTTTTTCAACGCGCCGGCGTTCCGCGACAGCGACGCGCATATTCGCCAGGAAAGCAATGAGCACGATCAGCGCCAGGATGTAAAGCAAAAACGCCCACCACGACAAATAGCGCGGCGGTTGAATCGAAAAGCGAAACGATTGCGGCGCGCTCCACAAATAGCCGCTTTGCTGTGCACGCACTTCGAGCGTGTGCTCACCGGTGAAAAGTTTTGGAATGATGATTTTTCCATCCCCAGAGGGCGCCGTCCATTGCTCGCTTTGCCCGAGCCAGCGCGCCTGATACTGAATTTTTTCCGCGGGATACGACAGCGCGGCAAAGGAGGATTCCAAATAAGAACCATAGGGAAAAATCCGCTCGGCCGCGGAATCACTTAAGACGTTTTGGCCGTTGATGCGCACC
>SZPB01000592.1 GCA_030263535.1 Cytophagia bacterium CHB2 | reverse complement strand
TTGAAGCGGCCGGCTGAAACAAGCCAGGCGCGAGGACTCGCAGGAACGCCATCTCGCGGCCATTGCTCCAGCGCTGCCCGGAAAGCATCGTGCAGCGCGTCTTCGGCGAGATCAAAGTCGCCGAGCAGACGAATGAGCGTGGCGAGCACGCGCCGCGATTCCGAGCGGTAAACCGCATCGACCATTTCGCGCGCTTGTTTGATTGCCTCTTCGTTTGCAAGCGGCGGACGTGCAGCCATATTGGGTTTGAACGCCATAAAATCGAATTCGAAGTGATGAGAGTCGAATGCTCCTGCAGGCCTTGCCTGCCCAGGCATTGCCCTGACTTCGCCAAAACTCAAATCATCTTGAAGCCAGGCGATTTTTTCAGGAACTCTTTTTGCTCGCAGGCGATCAAAATAAAAAATGATTACCCCACGTGCAAGTGCGATTCCCCGATTTGCGGGTGCTCTCGTTCAACCCGGCTCGGGCTAAATCTTGGAAATTAGAGCAACTTCCACCGCTCGAAGGTTGCTCGATTTTACTGTTCGATTGCGAACATCAACTGTCATACCACCGTGCACTCGTTATTCAAAACCAATGCCATTTTTACGATCTAAGTATCTATAAATCAAAATCGGCATGGTTGTTGAAATTTCTCACGGCGGCGTAGTCGGACTTTCGCACCAACCTCCTCCAGCAGCCTATTTGCGAGAGTCCGGCTGGGCCAATATCTCTTAATCACGAACCATTCGAGAATGTTCATGGATCGTCCCATTCAAAAAAAGAAATGGCCACCGAAGCGCATCGCACTTTTCTCCATTGCCGGGCTGTTTTTTTCAGCGGTTTTGTATAGTTTTATTTTTGGCGACAGCAGCTCCAAGCTCAACGTTGATACGGAGAAAATCACCATTTCCACGGTGGCGCGCGGGCCGTTTCAAGAATTTATTCCCGTCACGGGAAACGTCTTGCCACTTAAGACTGTCTATCTGGATGCCATCGAAGGCGGACGGGTGGAGAAAATTTTCATCGAAGCGGGCAACATGGTGAACGAGGGCGATAAGATTTTGCAGCTCGCCAACACCAACATGCTGCTCGACATCATGTTTCGTGAAGCGCAATTTTTTGAGCAGAGCAACAACCTGCGCAATACGCGCTTGTTGATGGAACAAAGCCGCCTCAATTTGCTGCAGCAGTTTAATGAGCAGGAGTATCAATTGCAACGCCTGCAACGCCAGCATGAGCGTGCGATTACGTTGCGTGAACAGAATTTGATTTCGCAGCAGGAATATGAGCAGACACGCGACGAGTATGAGTATCGCCGCCGGCAGCGCGAGCTGGCCGTCGAGTCTTTCAAGCAGGATTCGCTTTTTCGCCAGATTCAAATTGAGCAGCTTGAGGCCTCGTTGAAACGCATGCAGGCCAATCTCGAAGTGACCAAGCAGAACCTGGAGAATCTGACCATCAAAGCGCCGATTGCCGGCCAGCTCACTTCGCTCAATGCGGAAATCGTCGGCGAGATTAAAACGCCGGGCGAGCGTTTGGGGCAGATCGATGTGTTGGAGGGCTATAAAGTCCGCGCCGGAATTGATGAACATTATCTGCCGCGCATCAGCGTCGGTTTGGCGGCGGAATTCGATTTTGCCGGCCAAACGTATCAACTGGTCACGAAGAAAGTTTATCCGGAAATTCGCGACGGCCGTTTTGATGTGGACATGGAGTTTCAGGGCCGCGAGCCCTCGGGCATTCGGCGCGGCCAAACGCTGCACATTCGTTTGCAGCTCGGTGATCTCACCGAAGCCACGCTGTTGCCGCGCGGCGGATTCTATCAGAAAACCGGCGGACAGTGGGTGTATGTCGTCGACGAATCCGGCCAGTACGGCGTGAAGCGCGCGATCAAGCTGGGCCGCCAGAATCCGCAAATGTTCGAAGTGTTGGAAGGCCTCGAGCCCGGCGAGCAAGTCGTAACGTCATCCTACGACAGTTTTGGAGATATTGACAAATTGGTGTTGAAAACAAACTAGCGGCAATTGCCGATTGATAATTGTGGACCACAAGGAGCAGAGCGATGATTAAAACCAACAATCTCAAGAAACTCTACACCACCGAAGAAGTTGAAACCACGGCCCTGAACAACATCAACATCGAGATCAATGCCGGCGAGTTCGTGGCCATCATGGGGCCGTCGGGCTGTGGCAAATCAACTCTGTTGAATCTCATTGGTTTGCTCGACAATCCTAGCGACGGCGAGTATTATTTTCTCGGACAGGAAGTTTCAAAATTTTCCGAACGCCAGCGCGCCAACACCCGCAAATCCAATATCGGGTTCGTGTTTCAAAGCTTCAATTTGATCGATGAGTTGACGGTTTACGAAAACGTCGAGCTGCCGCTGTTTTATCTCGGCGTGTCGTCGGCGGAGCGCAAGGCGCG
>SZPB01000591.1 GCA_030263535.1 Cytophagia bacterium CHB2 | reverse complement strand
CAATCACTTTGACGAGGATCGCGAGGCCGTGATTCAACGCGCGCTTGAGGCGGGTGTGGAAAAAATCATCGTGGTCTCGACGGATCTTGCTTCCAGCCGGCAAAGTGTGGCCTTGGCGGAGAAACATGCAGGCATTTATGCCGCCGTGGGATTTCATCCGACGGATTGCGGCGCTGCCACTGACGATGATTTTGCTGAAATCGCGCGTCTGGCGCAGCATCCGAAAGTCGTGGCCATCGGCGAAATCGGAATGGATTTTTATTGGAAGAATGTGCCGGCGGAAGTGCAGCAACGCGCATTCGTGCGGCAACTGCGTCTCGCGCAGGAAATCGGCAAACCCGTGATCATTCACAATCGCGAAGCCGGTGAGGCCATCCTGCAAACGTTGCGTGAGAATGATATTCGCAAACTCGAAGGCGTGTTTCATTGCTTCTCGGAAAGCATTGCGTATGCACGGCAAGTGTTGGATCTGGGCTGCCATATTTCTTTCACTGGAAACGTGACCTATAAAAAATCGACGTTACCGGAAGTCGCAGCCTTCGTGCCGTTAGAACGCCTGCTGCTGGAAACCGATTGCCCGTTCATGACACCCGCGCCGCATCGCGGCAAGCGTAACGAGCCGGCCTTCACGGTTCACATTGCCGAGAAGCTGGCGGAAATCAAGCAAGTCTCTTTTGATGATGTTTGTCAACGCACGACGCAGAATGCGATTGCCTTGTTCAAGCTGGCGTGAATAGCCTATCACGATGAACCTGCCTGCCGACTTCCTGCCCAAACGTTCGCTCGGACAGAACTTTCTCATCGACGATAATGTCGCACAAAAAATTGTGCGGGCGATTGCCCCGCAACCGGCGGACGTTTTTGTTGAGATCGGACCGGGGTTGGGCGCTTTGACGAAACACATTGTCCCGCTGGGCTGCCGTTATTTTGCCGTCGAGATCGATGAACGCCTGCTGCCGGGGCTGCAAGCACAATTCGGCGGCTATCCCAATTTTCAATTGTTGCATGCCGACTTTCGCCGAGTTGATTTACAAAAACTCGTGTCCGGCGCCGGCCTCCGGCTCATCGGCAACATTCCCTATCACATCACCAGTCACATCGTGTTCACGGCGTTTGCGCAACGCGGTTTGATCCGCGATGTGACGCTCACCGTGCAAAAGGAAGTGGCGGAGCGCATTGTGGCGCAACCCGGCAGCAAAACCTACGGCATTCTCTCGGTTGTTTGCCAAACCTTTGCGCATGCCGAGCTGCTCTTTACGCTTTCCGAACACGTATTCCGGCCCAAGCCGGAAATCGATTCTGCCGTGATTCAGTGGAAGATGCAACCGCCGCCGCTGCCGATTCGCGATGAAAATTTTTATCTCGAAGTGGTGAAAACCGCTTTCGGACAACGGCGCAAAACCTTGCGGCGCAGCCTGCACAAACTTGCCTTGCAACGCGGCATTGCCTTGCCTGAGGTTATCGACCTGCAGCGCCGTCCGGAAACGCTGACGATTGCGGAAATGATTTTGCTGGCAAACAGCCTGGTGCAAGCCCGGGCAGATGGTCCAGCCTGAACCTCCCCGCCTGCTCATCTTTTGAAGAGAATGTTCCGGCAACGGCTTGGCCGTTGCATTTCAAGTCGATGAATTGCATGGCGCATCCTCATTGAGGGACCTTGACGAAATCGGGATTACCCTGTTACTTGTCCCCACCGCTTCTTGTCATCCCAATGGGACCTGTGAAACGCTGGGTACGGTGCCGAGTACTTCACATGATTCCTTCTGAATGACGGCTCCGTGGTTATTTTGAAATGAAAAAATCTACTGGCAACACAAACGCTGTCTACAACCGTTGCAAGCATCGTTAGTAAAAAATTGGAGATCAACCAAATGTCCGTGAGGGAAAAAGCATCATCACCCGTTCAACGCCTGGCCGTGATCGGCGACCCAATATCTCACTCGCTTTCACCTCTCATGCAAAATTTCTTGATCGCGCATTTTGATTTGCCGTTTCAATACGAAGCGTTGCGCGTTTCTGTGAATGAATTGCCCGCGGTGATTGCGCGGCTGCGGCGCGGCGAGTTCGCCGGCGTGAATGTCACGATTCCACACAAGCAGGCGATTATACCGTTGCTGGATGATTTGGAGGAGGGGGCGCAGCGCATGGGCGCCGTGAATACCGTGATCAGCTCCAACGGCGTACTGTTGGGTCACAACACCGATGTTATTGGCTTTCAGCGCACGCTGGAATCCGCCGGAATTAACGTTGCACAGGAAGAAGTATTGGTGCTGGGGGCGGGCGGGGCAGCCGCCGCAGTTTTGTTCAGCTTGCTCGAAATGGGCGCCGGCATGATTTACATCAGTAATCGTGATCGCGTTCGGGCAGAGCGCCTGCGCAAAACTTTTTCCGAAGAGGATCAAGAGCGCGTGC
>SZPB01000590.1 GCA_030263535.1 Cytophagia bacterium CHB2 | reverse complement strand
CATCAAAAGCACTCGGCTTCACATTCACGGAGTGAAAAGCGACGTAGCCCCATTCCGTGTTCCAATGGCCGCGATCGGTCGGCACTTCCCACAAACGTTTCGTGGCGAAAAGTGCGTGCTGGTTCGCATCGTAGCTGGTTTCAATGAACGATTTGTGAAACTCGCGATGCCAATCCGGTGAATTGCCGAGACCCCATTCAAAAAAAGAAAAGAGACTCAGCTTCTTCGGCTTGCGTGTGCGGTTGCGCAACGTGACCTTCCAAATTTCGAGCGGTTCGTCATTGGGCACGAACAAAAGCAGCGTCGAATCCACACCGAAGTTCGATGATGAAATAATGCTGTAGCCGAGGCCGTGGCGGCATTCATAATGATCCGGCTCATGGCACACGGGCTTCCATCCGGCAGACCACACGTTGCCTTTTTCATCGCGGAGATAGAGATACTTGCCCCATTCATCTTTAATGAGATCCTGTTCCCAGCGCGTGAGGCGATTGAGCTGCGCGTGCGTGCGCCAACTGTAGCCGCTGCCGGTTTGCGAAACCGTGATGCCGTAATCGCCGTTGCTGATCACATTGATCCACGGCCGCGGCGTTCGCGGCGTAGTGATGACATACTCTTTGCCGTCTTTGGAAAAATAGCCGTACTTGGTTTTGAAGCTTTTCAAGGGTTCCTTCCTCATTCATAATCAATCAGGGAAAGCGAACTTGCGCATAAAGGTTTTCGATGTTATCAAGCTTGTTTATGCGCAAGCCCGACTTCGCCCGCGCTCATTCGAAACTGTCTTTGCGCAAGTTCGACTTCGCGCATTTCAATCTGTCGTACATACCGGCCTCGCTCAATCTTTTTCCAGATGTTTCTCCCGCGCCACTGTCGCCACAAAAGGCACGGGCCTGGGCACCTGCGGCAGCCCAAGAATCGTGCGCGCGCGATTCAACGCATCATCGATGTTGGCACACACGTTTTCCTCGCCGAGCTTTTCCAGCAGTCCCGCTTGCTTCATGGCAAAGAGCGGTTGCGCATGCACACCGGAAAGCACAATGACGTTGCCATGTTTCCTGGCGTTCTCAACTTCCACTTCCAGGGCTTGCAAGGCTGTAGCGTCAACCGCCAGGACGTTGCGAATACGCAAAATGAGCACACGGGGAAATTTTTCCAGCAAGCGCATCGTATCCTTGAACTGATCAATGGCGCCGAAAAACAAAGGGCCATGAATTTCAAAAACCTCGACGCCTTCTGGAACCTCCCGGCGCGAGATCGCGTTGGGATCATCTTCCAGCTCCTCGTCGTCGCTCTGCAGCTCTTTTGTGATGAGACTGGCTTGCGGCACGTTCGACATGCGATTCAAGAACAGAAAAGCCGCCAGCACAACGCCCACCTGAATCGCGACGGTCAAGTCGATCAAAACCGTGAGTAGAAACGTGGCGAACAAGACCACGATGTCGCTGCGCGGGCTGCGCATGAGCTTGACGAACATGTGCCATTCACTCATGTTGTAAGCCACGTAAATCAAAATCGCCGCGAGCACGGGCATGGGAATCAGAGCAGCATATTGCCCGAAGAACAACATGATAAGCAGCAACACCAGCGCATGCACGATGCCCGCCACCGGTGTGCGGCCGCCATTCTTGATATTGGTCGCCGTGCGCGCGATGGCGCCGGTCGCCGGAATTCCGCCAAAGAGTGGCGAAAAAATGTTACCGACACCTTGCGCGATCAATTCCATGTTCGAACGATGGCGTGTGCCCAACATGCCGTCTGCCACCACCGCGGAGAGCAGCGACTCGATGGCGGCCAACAAGGCAATGGTCACGGCAGGTGAAAATATTTCCGTAATGAGTTTCCAACTGAAGTTCGGAATCTGCGGCGCCGGCAGACTGTTCGGCACGCTGCCGAAACGGCTGCCGATGGTGTCCACGGGCACGTCAAAAAAATGCACGATCGCCGTCATCACGATGATGGCAACAAATGAACCGGGAATGCGGTGTGTGACACGCGGCCAAAGCACGATCACCGCGAGCGCCAGCACGCCAATGCCGAGCGCATGTGGACTAAAGGTGTGCATGTTTTCCAAATAAACCGCCCACTTCTCCACAACGTCCGCTGGCACATTTTCAATCTGCAAGCCGAGGAAGTCTCGCGTTTGCGAAGAAAAGATAATGAGTGCAATGCCGCTGGTAAAACCGACGGTCACCGGATAGGGTATGAACTTGAGCAACACTCCCATGCGCATGACCCCCATGATGATGAGAAAAATGCCGGCCAGCATGGTGGCTACCGCCAAACCTTCATAGCCGTGTTCATGCACGATTCCATAGATGATCACGATAAACGCGCCGGTCGGGCCGCTCACCTGCGCGCGGCTGCCCCCCAACGCGGCGATGAGGAATCCCGCAATGACGGCGGTATAAAGGCCCTGT
>SZPB01000589.1 GCA_030263535.1 Cytophagia bacterium CHB2 | reverse complement strand
TCATTCGAACTCTCTTCAGTGTGCGCGAGTCTTTTTACATGCGCGCGGAGATTACGGTTGACAGTTTCGCACAGCACACACCGAATGAAACCGCGACCATCATCTCGCAGCTTATTCGCGATCGGCTCTAAACCAGATGAGCCAGCACGAGGGAAGCTAACCTTTTTTTGAACAGGAGTGAACGGAGTAACTGGAAAAAAACTCCGTATCCGAAAGCAAATCAACAAACATGAAAAAAATTTTGATCGTACACGGCCCGAATCTGAATTTGCTGGGCGAGCGCGAGCCGGAAGTTTATGGTCGCACAACGTTGGATGAGTTGAATGCGGAGTTGTCAAAGTATGCGGAACAATGCCATGTCGCGGTGCAATGTTTTCAGTCGAATCATGAAGGCGCGTTGTTGGATTTCTTGCACAGCGAGCGCCGGAATGCGGCCGGCATCGTGATCAATCCCGGCGCTTTGACGCATTACAGTTATGCGCTGCGCGACGCCCTGGCCGCCATTAACCTGCCGGCCGTCGAGGTGCATCTCTCGGACATTCACCGGCGCGAAGAGTTTCGCCATACCTCCGTCATCCGCGAGGTTTGCCTCGCGCAAATTTCAGGCTACGGCGCCGGAAGTTATCACCGCGGTTTGGAAGTTTTGCTCGGCCATCTCGTGGTGGAGGAGATGGAGACGTTTCTTCGCGATCAGCCCAGCCTGGACACCGCCTATCATTATTGTGTGCAACTTTTAAAACGGCATTTTCGCAAATACGATTGGGCTGGAATTTATTTATTGGAAGGCCATGAATTGGTTGTCCACAATTACCTCGGCGCGCCCACGCCGCATACGCGCATTCCGGTTGGCTCCGGCATTTGTGGCTTAGCGGTTGCTGAAGAGCAAACCATCGTCGTGCCGGATGTGAATGCGGATCCACGTTATCTCGCTTGCAGTCTTGAAACGAAATCAGAAATCGTGGTGCCGATCAAAGGCACGCGCATTTATGGTGAAATTGATATTGACAGCCATACGCCGAATGCCTTTTGGGAAAATGACCGTCGGTTTTTGGAGCATATTGCAGCGCTACTCGCGAAACTGAATGATCGTATGACGTCTTGACATTCCTGACAATTTAGCAATGCTTTTGGTACTGCCAAAATTGTGAGATCATGCCAAAAGTGTATAATCTTTGGTGTAAAGCACTACCTGGATATTGATTTTCACTTTATTGCGGTTGGCACAACGTTTGTCCGTGATATTTGATTACTGAAAGCCAACGCTTGTAGTTCAGGAGGATTGGGACGATGTGCAAACCTATGAAAACCGTCGTGGAACGCGACGGTTGCACATCATCTGATTTTTCGCAATCTTTCTTATCCCATTATAGAGGAATTGCAGATGAACACAGAAAAAGATTCTGAAGAAAGTGGAATCGAGTTCAGAATTCCGAAAGTTCTCCCGTTGTTGCCGCTGCGCAACACGGTTATTTTTCCCCAACAAATTCTTCCTTTGTCAATTGGCCGTGACAAATCGGTGAAACTGATCGAGTCTGCCATTCGCAGTGATCGCTTGATCATGGTGGTAGCGCAACGTGACGGCTCGATCGACGATCCGAGCGCTGACGATCTTTATCGCTGGGGCACGATCGCGCAGGTGATGAAAATTTTCAAAATGCCCGATGGCACGCAAAGCGCCATGGTGCAGGGCGTGGCGCGCGGCCGCATTCTCGATTTTCTGCAAACTGAGCCGTTTATGACGGTGGCGGTGCAGCCGTATCCCGAAGGGAAAGTTGAGGGTATGGATATCGAAGCCATGGTGATGAATCTGCGCGGCCAGTTTCAGAAAGCCGTTGATCTCGCGCCTTATCTCACGCCCGAACACACCATGCTGGTGATGAACACCGAAAGCCCGGGCCGCCTGGCGGATGTCATCGTGTGGAACCTCAACATCCCCATGCCGGAAAAGCAGGATATTCTCGAAATCACCGAGGTACGCAAACGGCTGGAACGCACCACGTTTTTGCTGAGCAAGGAGTTGCAAATTCTTGAACTCGGCAGCAAAATTCAAAGCGAGGTACAGGGCGAGATTTCGAAGAACCAACGCGAGTATTACTTGCGTGAACAAATGAAGGCGATTCGGCGCGAGCTGGGTGAAGACGAAGATGAGCGCACGACGGAAATCAACGAGCTGCGCCAAAAGCTCGAAGAAGCCAAACTGCCGGAAGAAGCGAAGAAGGTGGCGGAGAAGGAGTTGGATCGTCTCGCGCGCATCCCGCCGGCGGCCGCCGAGTACACCGTTTCGCGCACGTACCTTGACTGGCTGATCGAGCTGCCGTGGAGCAAGGATACGCAGGATAATTTGGAAGTGACCTATGCGCGCCAGGTGCTGGACGAGGATCATTACGACCTGGAAAAAGTCAAGAAGCGCATTTTGGAAT
>SZPB01000588.1 GCA_030263535.1 Cytophagia bacterium CHB2 | reverse complement strand
GTGGCATCTTCCGTGCGAACGGAAAAACGCAATTGTCCGGATTCCCCCTGTTTTAATGCGCCTTCCCAGCTAGTTGCGCCGCTGATAAATGTGGTCTTGGCGGGCAACACGACGGTGATTTTGGCGGAAGCTTGGTCCAGTTTCGAGGTAAAATTAATTTCGATCTCGGCAATTTTCGTTGCCGGCTGATACTGCGTCACAGCCATTTGTAAATCCAACGGCAAGGCAATGCCGGTATCGAGCGGCAGAGCCTCGGACTCCTGTGCAACGGGGGCAACCTGTTGCGGCGGAGCCTGGCGGCAAGCCGCCAACAGCAAAAGACCGGAGAAACATATCGCAAAAACAAAACGAACGTTACGCATGATACAATCGATCCTTTTCAATAAGTGACTGTCTGAAAATCAAATACCAAAACAATTCAAGCCGCCATTACAAATTTCCCCTCTTTATACAACAACTGCTCATCCACCCAAATTTCCCCGCCGGCGCGTAAATCGCAAATCATGTCCCAATGAATCGCGGATTGATTGACGCCGCCGGATTCCGGATAGCTCGCGCCCAACGCCAGGTGAAAGCTGCCGCCGATTTTTTCATCGAACAAAATTTGGCGCGTGAAGCGCGTAATACCCTCATTGGTGGCAATGGCAAACTCGCCGGCGCGGCGCGCGCCCTCGTCGGTGTCCAGCGTGGCCAGCAAGAATTCTTCATTTTTTTCAGCGCTGGCGCGCACGACTTTGCCCTGTTCGAACCACAGGCGCACGCCTGCCACCTCTTTGCCGCCATAAATCGCGGGATAGGAGAAATACACCTGGCCTTCGACGCTGTCTTCCACCGGCGCGGTGAAAACCTCGCCGTCCGGCAGGTTAAAATTTCCCGCGCAATTGATGAACGGCCGCCCGGCAATGCTCAAACGCAAATCCGTGCCCGGCGCTTCCACGTGCACGCGCTGCTTGCCACTCAGCCATTTGACGATACGATCTTGCTGTACGGCAACGCGTTGCCAATACCCAACCGGGTCGTGCAAATCCGGCATGCAGGCTTGATAAAAGAAATCTTCAAATTCGCGCAAGCTCATCTCGGCGTCTTGCGCATAGGCATGCGTCGGGAAAATGGTGTAGACCCAGCGCAATTCTCCGGCCGCCGTGCGTTGCATCAAAATTGTGCTCAACACCGCGCGCGCTTGCGCCCGCAGGGAGATTTTTTTCGGATCGACATTACTCAGCGCCTTGGTGTTGCTGGCGCCGTCGATTTGAATGAGAACATCGTGACGCTCGCGCACCAAACGATCGATCTCAGAAACATACTGCAATTGTTCACCGGAGGCGTGACGATAAAACAATTCATCGATCTCCGGCAGCTCGGGCAGCACAATGGGATAGCCGCCGACTTGCAAAACCCTGGCATAGACGGCGGACAAAAGCGGCGCGGCGATCGCTTCACCTTGAATCACGACTTTGTCACGCGGACGGACTTTGACGGAGTAATGAACGAGTAAATCGGCGAGTTTTTCGAGACGGGGATCAGGCATGTATGCTTTGCGCTGGCGGCCTTTCGATTTCAATTCGTGTTATTACCGCATCATCACAAATGAAGCGAGAAAAGCTCCATGAAAACTGATTGGAACGCAATTTAGAACTTCCTGCACGAATTGCAAGATTTACCTCACCACCATTTTCTTCATTTGTTGCCAGACTCTTTTTTTGAATTGCCGCGGTTTTATGCGGATTTAAAGGGGCTCTGTCTTAAATTCTTATGCATTTTTGATCAAGTTTGACTCTTTTTTCAGAAATTTCCGCAGCAACTGCGGGCAATAGCAAAAGTCCGCGCAATGCCGTGCTGACAAGATCATCATTCCAAATGGTCCGCTGAAAAAAACAATGGATGAAAGCACCCAACAGATTTCGTTCCCGGCATTCGCTGGCAGAACTTTTCAAGTTGAACTCTACACGCCGATGAAGCTGATCGAACAGTGGCGACAGCCCCGTCCACAAAAATTGCATCCTAAAACAAAAGCCTTAACGAAAATGAACGACGGGCCGGCGACCATAACATTTTTTGTCGAACTCTTTCAGAGTTCTCGTGGGCATGGTTGTTTTCCCAGGGTGCGCTGCGCGCGACCCTCGGCTTTGTTGTTGAACGCCTTCGGCGTATTCGTGCGGCCCACACAGAACAGCATAGAACCAATTATTTGAGCAGCTTTGAAAACGCCGACGACAGAAGTAGAGCTGCCACAGAAAAAAAGCCTTTTCGGTGGGATTTCAGTGGCGAAACACTTTCAGTCTCGCCGCCGCGGGATTATTCTAACTTTGAGCGCCTTACGGCCTAAAGACGTTTCGAGTGACATATTTGCCTCCACTGCTGTCCGGTTAAAACTAGAAAGCCACCAAAGCAACTACGATTTTGACTAATATTTATAGGGTCAAGATGCGATTCTATGCTTTGGCATTATTCT
>SZPB01000587.1 GCA_030263535.1 Cytophagia bacterium CHB2 | reverse complement strand
TGGCGCGAAAAAGCTTGTGGTGAGCGGCGCGTCTGGCGGCTCGAATTTGAGTTTCACAAAGCCAAGCTCGAAGAAATCATCGGTTTTCGTGAATACGTGGCCTACGACGAGAACGCGGTGAAACAGCTTCACGCTTACGGGGTTAATTCCTTCGAATACTGCACGGAAACCGCAACGCATCGCAATCTCTCCAAAGTGCCCTTGCATCCGCTGTGGCGGGCGTTGCAGGCGGCCCATTGTTCTGAATACCGCATCAACCGCAAGCAAGTCGAGCAGGCCAATATCGCGTATCGTTACAAGATGGCCCGGAAATGGGTGATTTCGTGGCTGGCGGCGTCGAGTACGTCTTACGATGATTTGCCAATGCAGTATCTCAGGGATTTCAAAATCACCGCGGCAGATTATCAGAAAGCCGTGTCATTGCTGCCATTGTCTTTGGAATCCGCTGATCGAGACGACTCTCACCAACAGGTTGAACATGATTAATAAGCGAAAAGCCTCTCATTCTGGCCGGCGTGGGCGTGCCAAGTCACAGGCCGGCGATTCTGTCTTGCGCTTGAACAATGTCATGCAATTTCAACACGAAGAGACAGAAGACAAAACCGCAGATAGAGAGCCACTGCAAAAAGTTATGATGCGCTTGCCGCAATCGTTGGCGCAGGAGTTTCACCAGGTTTATTTGGCATTGGCCGCGCGACAACTGGCAGAGCAAGGCACGAAATTGCTATTGCAAGATTGTCATGTTGAGATGGTGCAGGAATGGATCGCTTGCCGCAAGCAATTACTAAGTGATGAAGTATAACCTCTCAGTCAAATAACGATTGAACTCTTGGAGCGCAATAAATTAGTCCATTGGAGCGCAAGTTATTCTCGCCAAAGTATATTCCTCTCTATCCCCTGATTCTGTTCATCTTAATCACTTATTAAAATTTATCTTACCTCGTTCACCCTAATTTTTTGTAATATTTTGATTTTTCTTGAATGGTGAATTTAAGATCACTATAATTGATTTAAAATGGTGTCATTTTAATCACCTTTATTCGATCACGGAGGCGCGACCATGCCGAAGCCGTTGGAGTTGCCAAAGGGAATGAGCGTGCTGGTCGAAGTCGATTTGCGCTATGTGCGCAGCCAACTTACCCCGTTCCGGATTCATTTTCGCCGAGAGCAGTACAAAATCACCCGGGTCATTCGCCGCCATAAAAAAACAATCCATGAGCGAGAGCACATGCTCTTTCGCGTCAAAATCGAAAATCACCGCGACGCTTATGATCTCATTCAGGACAGGAAAACAAGCATGTGGAGTTTGCGTAAAGCCGTGACGGCCAGGTGATCAACAAAGCACAGGGCAATGATATGCCATCACCTTTTTGCCAAAACAGACGAGCGCGCGAATCTTCTGAACTAGGCAAGCATCATCTCAACATTCGAAATGGGATTGACGACTTGGACTCCAGCTAATGAGGTGAGAACTTGCGTGCTGAAGAAATAAACGAGACGGTTGCCGTCACCACGGATTATCGTTTGGGCCGGATGGTGCCGATTCGCTTTGAATGGAAGAACCGGATTTACATGATTGATCGCATTCATGCGCAGTGGGAGGAAAAAGGTATAGGAACGGTCAAAGAGCATCATTTCACGGTTTCAGCAGATAGCGCGGATATGTATGAACTCATTTTCGAACCGGCGGATATGCGCTGGCGTCTTGGCCAAGTGCTCATGGAAGGATAGGCCGGACTCATGGATCGAACAATTCTGCACATCAACATTCCGAACTTTCCGGTGGCGCTGGAATGTGTGCGCTTTCCCCGCTTGCGAGGCCGGCCCGTGGCAGTTGCAGCGTTGGGCGGGGAACGGGCGACATTGGCTTCAGTTTCAAAAGTCGCCGGTGAATCGGGTATCATGGCCGGCATGCCGGTTTATCGCGCCCGGCGCATGTGCCGTGACTTGATCGTGTTGCCGGTGGATGAATCGTATTACTCCTCGGGCAACGCCCGCTTGACCTCCATTCTGATGCACCTTTCGCCGTTGGTCCAGCCGTATCGCTTTGGCCGCGCTCATTCCGATGTCACGCGCACCGCGAGAACGACGCCGCGTGCTGTTGATATGGGCTGGAAAACGCTGAAAGCAATTCATGCGGAGTTGCAGCTTGCCGCTGCTGCCGGCGTGGGAACGAACAAACTCCTGAGCCAAATCATCTCGAAAGTTGTTCCGGCAAACGAGGTGCAAGCCATCACCAGAGGCAATGAAGAAAAATTTCTCGCGCCGCTGTGGTCGAATTATTTGCCCTCCGTAACCGGAACGGTTTGGCAGGAATTGCAGGAGCTGAATCTGCTGCGCATTGGTGAGATTGCCCAATTCACGGCGCACGATCTTGTCATGATATTCGGCAAATTGGGCGGGGTGTTGTTCGAACATGCACACGGCATTGATCATACGCCGGTGATGTCACTGGATTCT
>SZPB01000586.1 GCA_030263535.1 Cytophagia bacterium CHB2 | reverse complement strand
AGTTTGCGCGATTTGACGCTCGAGCGCCTGGGCCGCATCGATTACGCATTGCTCTCCGAACGTTTCGTGCGCGAAGATCTCACCAATGACTTGAGCCGCGACCATGATTTTCAACAAGAATTTGAAAACGCCGCACCAGCGATTCTTTTGAATGGCAACGCCACGCACGCCAAATCCCGGGCGCGCGCCGCTCGCATCAATATCCAAGGCGTTGATCACCGCTTTGCCTCCCTTTTCAATGATGCCGGCGACAGCCTGCAAATCTATCTGAACAAAAAGTCCGGCCAAATCTTCCCGTCTCTCGTGATTAACTCTTCTTTGCAGCAAGAGTTGAATGCGCACGTCGGCGATCAAGTCTTGCTGAATTTCGAACAGCCCAGCGACATTCATCGCGAATCCGTGCTCGGCGACAAAAGAAGCATCGAAGTTGTGCGTACCCTGCGCCTCACCGTCACCAAGATTCTGCCCGATCTCGGCCTCGGGCGGTTCGGCTTGCTGACGCAGCAAACGTTTCCGCGGAATGCGTTTGTCGCGCTTTCCGTTTTGCAGGAGGCGTTGGAGGAGGAAGGTAAAACCAATGCTATATTCATTGCGCAAAAAACGGATTCTGAAAGCGCGTCGCATGAACACGTTTTGCGCCAGGCCTTGCAGCGCACATTCAATCTGGAAGACCTGGGCCTGACGCTGGCGCAAACCGGCGGCCAACTCGCCCTCACCAGTCCGCAGTTGCTGATTGCGCCGGCGCTACAAGCGGCGATCGATTCGAGCCTGGCGGAAATGCGCGCGCCGAATCTTCATCTTTATACTTATCTCGCCAACAGCCTGACGGCCAACGGCAACCTGCTGCCTTATTCCACCATCACGGCATTGCCTTCGCTGCCGGAAGAATTCGGCGACTTTCGTTTGATGGACGGTTCGCCGGCACCGGCGCTCGCTGATGATGAGATTCTTTTGAATTCCTGGGCTGCGGAAGATTTGCAAGCAAGTCCGGGAGATACCATAGCCGTGAGTTACTACGTCGTCGGTCCGGGCGAACAATTGGTAACCCGAACAACGCCGTTTCGCGTGAAAGGCGTCATCCAAATCGACGGCCTGGCCGCGGACCGTGATCTCACGCCGGAATTTCCCGGCATTCACGAAGTCGACAATATGCAAGCGTGGGATCCACCATTCCCGATCGATCTCAAGTTGATTCGCCCGAAAGATGAAGCGTATTGGGATGAGTATCGCGCCACACCCAAAGCGTTTATCGCTCTGGCGACCGGCCAGCGTTTGTGGCAAAGCCGCTTTGGCAAGTTGACTGCGATTCGCCTGGCAGCAGCGCCCGGCATGGATTTGCAAACAACGCAAAGCCGGCTCGAAGAAAATTTACTAAAACGAATCCAACCCGAGCAGGCCGGCTTCGCGATGCAAGCAGTCAAAGCGCAGGGACTGGCGGCCTCTTCTGGCGCAACGGATTTCAGCGGATTGTTCATCGGCTTCAGCTTGTTTCTCATTGTTTCCGCGACTTTGTTGGTGGGTATGCTGTTTCGGCTCGGCATCGAGCAACGCGCAAATGAACTGGGCCTTTTGCGCGCCGTCGGCTTTCCGCAAAAATCCGTGACGCGACGCGCATTGCAGGAGGCCGGCGTCGTTGCCGGACTCGGTTGCTTGTTCGGCCTGGGCGGCGCGATTGCCTACGCCGGGCTCTTGATCACCGGTTTGCGCACCTGGTGGGTTGAGGCGATTGGCGCAGCTTTTCTCCAACTCCATGTGAACCCGGTCAGCTTGATAGCAGGATATCTTCTGGCGATGGCGATTATTGCGTTGGCAATTTGGTTGACGCTCCGGCAATTGCGCAAGACTCCCGCGCCGGCGCTGTTGCATGGCGTTACAACGCCGGGTGAAACAAAACCCGGCCGCCTCGCGCCGATAGTCTTCTGGTCCGCGCTGGGGAGTGCCGCCGTTTTGCTGATATTCACGCTGCTGCAAGGTTCGGCGCAATCGCCAGTATTGTTTTTTGCGTGCGGCGCGTTGTTGTTGATCGCCGGTTTGGCCGGGATTTCATTCTGGCTGCGCCGGCAAGAGCGCCGTTATCGCCGCATTTTGCCGATCACACGGTTGCTGGAGATGGGTATGAGAAACACCGTGCGCCGGCCGGGCCGC
The DNA here is from genome assembly GCA_030263535.1 of Cytophagia bacterium CHB2. Lineage (NCBI taxonomy): Bacteria > Pseudomonadati > Bacteroidota > Cytophagia > Cytophagia bacterium CHB2. Next base: position 320 of record SZPB01000586.1, on the reverse strand, counting down.
AGCATGTTGAGCATTGCCTTGGTGGCATGCGCGAGCTTTGTTATCGTGGCTGTAGGCGCGAGCCGCCGCGAATTTGGCGCTGAAGTGCTGCTCAAAAATTCCGGCGGCGGCGGGTTTGCCCTGGTTGCGGAATCGGCCGTGCCACTGCACCAGGATTTGAATGCGGCGAGCGGCAGATCGGAATTGGGAATTGCAGAAGACGATTCGGCGCTGGCGCATCTAACTCAGGTGATAGCGATGCGCTTATTGCCCGGTGAAGATGCGAGCTGTTTGAATCTTTATCGCCCGCAAAAGCCCCGCATTCTCGGCGTACCGGCGGC
>SZPB01000585.1 GCA_030263535.1 Cytophagia bacterium CHB2 | reverse complement strand
CAGCTCCGGCGGCCAGGGCGTCCACGGCCGCAAGTCTTGCACGTTTTTCAGCGCCATGAACAAGGCATAATCATCGAGCCAGGCTTGATTCGCGGCGCAGAAATCTTCGAAGTTTTTTCTTTCCACTGTTGAAGCTTGCATCTGGAACGCTGCTGAAGCTTCTTTGAGCAGGGGAATCTTGTGCTGGATCACCAGGCCATAGTCCACCCGCTCCGGCGGAAAGGCCGGCATTTTGTGCAACTGCTCGGCCGTCAAGAAATCTTCTTCCGCCAATTTTTCCAAACTGATTAACAACGGATTGCCGGCGAATGCGGAAAACGATTGGTAGGGAGAATTGGCATAGCCGGTGGGGCCGAGCGGCAACACCTGCCACAGATGTTGCGACATGTCAGACAGGACATCAATAAAATGAAAAGCGGCTGCGCCCATATCGCCAATGCCGCTGGGGCCAGGCAAAGAAGTCGGATGCAGCAATATGCCACTGGATCGGGAAAAGATCACGGTTCAGCCCAAATATTTTATGGATAAGTAATTGATGGTGAGATGAACGGTATTGTCGATAACAATGAGCAAGATCGTATGCATTTCCGGCGGCGGCGGGGGGCAAGGGTTTCGCCTGCCCCACGGCCACTGTTTGATGCGCATAATATGGCCTGCCAGCCGGTAGCGGTCAATCAAGACGTGTGTCGAAAAAATAACGGCAAGCGCCCAACTGAATCCGGTGATCAGCGTGAAAGGCAGGGTATAAACCAGGGCATGTACGATCGCTGCAAACAGGCTTGAAATTTTAGTGCGCGCCATCCAATCGGTTTGCAGCACGTAATCCCCCAGCAAATGGCAAATGAGTTGATCCATTCAGCGTCCTGACGATTATTCGATCGGGACGGTGGGAGTTGTGGCCACGCTGATGATGAGCGTAACCACGCTGATGATCAGTCCGGCCATAAAAACGAGATAGCTGTAACGAATGAAGCGATATTTGCGGTCACCCAACACTTTGCCGAGATTGTACAAGTCGCGCGCCAGAGAATCATACACGCGGCTGCGATCATTGATCACCTTTTGCATCTCCTGGGCGAACACGGGATATTCCAACTGGCTGAAATAGCCGAAGAAAATGATGTTGAAGCCGGGGCTTTGCGGGTTGGGATTTTGCAAGCGCGGCGGGAGATTGGGCACAGTGGCGTAGATCGCAAGCAGGATGGTGGCAACGCAGGTGAGGCCCATGCAAATGATCGTCGGTTGCAACATGGGGTCGTTGACGTTGACCAGGGAAAGCGAAAGAATTAGCGAGTTGACCGTGATCAACATGTTGGCCTTGTTGTCTGCCATCGCGCTGAGCTGCAGATGCGTGTTGATGACAATGCGAAACATATTGTCCATTGCGCGATCGGCATTCTTGGCCTTGAGCCGGCTTTTATTTTTTTCCTTTTTCTTCTTTTTGGGTATTAGTTCGTCGTTCACATCATTGTCGATGTTCATGGCAACCCTTCCTCCGGCTTCAACAACATGAAAATATGTTCCCGGCCCGGCTGCGCGCTGAGGCGTCGAGCGTTTTCGTCTGTGAACGATTTAATCGGGAAGACGAATCGTGTTGAACACAGCGCAATACCGGCCATTTTTATGCGATTTTTTGTGCGTGAAAAAATGCGCAAAAAGCGCTTGAAAGGCAAGGGATTTTTAGGCGAGGCAAAGGCGAGGGGAGAGGAATTCAAAGAGAAAGGAAACAAGCCGTCTTCCCTGCGGCTTGTTTCCTGGCCCGAAGACTTTCGCCTCCCTGCAAAGTCAAGAATGGCGGGATGAAATAGCGCTCACATAAACCGCGTCAAGCGCTTGGACGGATTCTTTTTTCTGAAAAGATCGAACGCTTATTGCTGCGCTGGGTGCGGGTGAGCATGCGCTGCTCGATTCGTTGCATGGTTTTGAGAATATGATAACGCCGGACTTGCAGCACGCGCAGCTCCTGTTGCGCTTGCTCCAACCGTTTCTGCAGGGCAATGAGGGGGAGTGGCGTCTCTTGTTCAAGATGCGGCGCCGTCATTACCAGACGAGAGTTGGTTGAGGAATCGTTCGGGGTTCGGTCCAGCGGCTCTTGGGCATACACTCGCGTCAGGCTCGAGCCGGCAATGACGCAACCGCACAACATCCCTGCGAGAGCGTGAGCAAAACGCCCTGCTTTCCTGTGTGTCATAGCTCAATCCCTTGGTGAGTAAGAGTTCCCTTCTTGACTGAGGTTGCTTGGGCGGCGAAGAAAAAAAGCTTGTGTCAGTTGTGCCTGGCATCACCTCCTAAAAATTTTTGGATCGAGTGTTTTATGATGAATCAATCTGACAAACGTCGTGCCAGCCGCACGTTCAATTCTCGCCGCCTTCGTATCGTTCACCGTGCATTGCAACTTAGAGCGTGGGCAAATGTGCCGGCGCGGGCGCTGCGAACGGCGGCTCTGTCACAGAAATGTGATACCCCTGCGCCGGTTGTGT
>SZPB01000584.1 GCA_030263535.1 Cytophagia bacterium CHB2 | reverse complement strand
CATGCCGCAAAGCGAACCCAAGTTACCCAGGGCAACCCCGCCATGAGATAGATGCAAGAACCTATACCGAGCAAAGGCACCAAGGGTACGAAAGGCGTCTTGAATGCCCGCGGGCGATGCGGCTCTTTATAACGCAAAATAATAATGCCGGCGCAAACGAGCGCAAACGCAAACAAGGTTCCAATATTCGTTAACTCGACAATCTCGTTGATATTGGCAAAGGCGGAAATCAATGCCACCGCTACTCCGGTCCAAATCGTCGTGACATGCGGGGTTTTATATTTGGTATGCACTTTCTGAAAAACCGGCGGCAACAACCCGTCACGTGACATTGAGAAAAAGATGCGCGGTTGGCCATATTGAAAAACCAAAAGAACGGCCGTCATTGAAATCACCGCCCCGAAGGCAACGAGACCGGCCGCCGCATCGGAACCGACGTAAGCCAGAGCCGCCGCCAAGGGATCCGCGACGCCCAGCTTATCCCACGGCATCATGCCAGTGAGCACGGCGGCAACAACAACATAGATCAGCGTACAAATCGCCAACGAGCCGATGATGCCGATCGGCATATCACGTCCAGGCCGTTTGCACTCCTCCGCCGCGGTTGAAATTGCATCAAAACCGATATAAGCGAAAAAGATCAAACTCGCCCCGGTCCACACTCCGGAAAAGCCGTTCGGCATGAAGGGCGACCAATGCTCGGGTTTCACATATTTCGCGCCGACATAAATGAAGAAAAAGAGAATGACAAGTTTGATCACGACCATGATGTTATTGACGCGCGCGGATTCTTTGGCGCCAATCACCAACAGCCACGTGATTGCAGCCACAATTGCCACGGCGAGAAAATTGAAGACGATCGGAATGCCGAGAATGGTGGGATGATTCGTCCAGGCCTCGTAGTTCAACGCGATCGCCGGATCGATTTGCCCGCCGGCGTTGGCCACGGCGGCAGCGGCCTGCGCCGCAGAACGATAATCCACAGAGAGCCACGCGGGGATGTGAATGCCGAGGCCTTCACACATTTGATGAAAATATGCCGCCCAGCCAATGGCCACCGCGACATTGCCAATGGCATATTCGATAATCAAATCCCAGCCAATGATCCATGCCACAGCCTCGCCCAATGTTGCATAGGAATAGGTGTAGGCGCTGCCTGAAACCGGCACGAGCGAGGCAAACTCGGCGTAGCACAAGCCACAGAACGCGCAGGCTACAGCGGTGAGCACGAAAGACAGCATGATCGCCGGCCCGGCGCCGGGGCGCATCGCATCGCCGGCGACGGCGGTGCCGATGACGGCAAAAATACCGGTGCCGATGATCGCGCCGATGCCGAGTGAAATCAAATCAACCGCGCCAAGAGAACGTTTCAAGTTGGTTTTCTCGGCATCCTGGGCCAATTGATCGAGATTTTTGGTGCGGAAAATGTTCATAAGCCAGGGAGACAATGTTACAAAGAATAAGGAGCCAATAATTGATTGATTGCGCCAAATTATGCCACTGCAAAAACCGTGTTCACCAGCATTCGCTTGCAGAAGCTAAACGAACAAAAAACTAACAAACCAATCCGTCAATCAAAAATTTGTATGCCTTAAACACTTTTTTACCTGTAGAACGCCGGTCGAAAAATCTACCTCCGGATTTGTTCGAGCGCTCGCGGCCAGTCTCAAATCCGCGGCATCACACGAAAACGTTGCGAACATATCCAACCATCCGCGTCGCAAAGCGCAATGTCCGTTCAGGATGATCAAATATTATTGTCTCATCCCCTGCCGCTTATCCGATGAGCATGCCTGCAATCGTTGCCGTCATCCAACTCGCGAGCGCGCCGCCAAACATGGCGCGCAGGCCGAGTTTGGCCAAATCGCCGCGGCGTTCGGGGGCCATGCCGCCAATGCCGCCGATTTGAATCGCAATGGAAGAAAAATTCGAAAACCCGCACAGTGCATACGTCGCAATCGTGATGGCGCGTTCACTCATGCCTCGGCTTTCAATCAACTCGCCGAGATGCACATACGCCAAAAATTCGTTGATGGAGATTTTGGTGCCGAGCAAATTGCCGAATTCCAGACAATCCTTCCACGGCACGCCCATAAGCCAGGCCAGTGGCGCGAAAATCCAGCCGAAGAGTGTGCGCAAATCTTGCGGAAAATAAGTGAAGCCCACCCAATTTGACAGCGCGTCGTGAATGACGCCCATACCCGCGTTGACCACGGCGATGAGTGCGATGAAGGCCAGCAGCATCGCGCCGACATTCACGGCCAGTTTCATGCCATCGGCGGCGCCAACCGCAGCCGCTTCAATCACATCCCCTGCAACTTTTCCCGGCGGCACTTTCACGTGGCCCTTGGTGACCGATTCTTCCTTTTCTGGCAAGATAATTTTTGCCATCATCAGCGCGGCCGGCGCCGACATGACGCTCGCCGCGAGCAAATGCGAGGCGGGAACTCCCATGGCGATATACCCGGCGAGCACGCCGCCGGC
>SZPB01000583.1 GCA_030263535.1 Cytophagia bacterium CHB2 | reverse complement strand
GCTCGATCTCAGCGGGCTGGGCGCTCTCGATGATGGCCGCTACCACTCCCTTTGGCTGCCCGATCACCTCGTGAGTTTCTGGCCGGACTCGGTCTGGACGGCCGAGTTCACCGACCTCGCGGAGCTGTCGCCGTCACCGCACCGCTACCTGGACACCCTCAGTCTCGCCGGCGCTGTCGCGGCACGCACCACCCGCACCCGGCTTGCCACCAGCGTTCTCGACACCGTTCGACGCCACCCGGTGATGCTGGCCCAGTCGGCACTGACCCTCAGCCATCTCTCGGACGGCCGGTTCATCCTGGGACTGGGCGCCGGCGAGCGCGAGAACCTGGCGCCGTACGGCTTCGACCACCGGGGCGCGGTGAGTCGATTCGCCGAGGCACTCCGGCTGATCCGGCTGTTGTGGAACACCGACGGACCGATCGACTTCACCGGGCAGTACTTCACGCTGGAGCACGCCCGGCTGGACACCGAGCTGCACCACACCGGCGCGCTTGGCGGCATCGGCGAGTTTGAGGTTGTGCTTTGTCACTTCGTCGCGCAGCAGCAGGCGGCGTTCGTCCTCGATCATCTGATCGGAAAGCTCTTGCCGGCGCGTTTGCACGGCAAAATAAGTTTGCCCCAGCGCCACAATGTCTTTTTCCGGATCCGCGTTTTGAATGATTAGATAACAAGCATATCTGGAAAGATAGATGGTTTTTAACGCGCGTTTTGCGCCGCTCCCAATCTCGACCATTTCGGTGACCTCAACGAAATGGTCTTCAAGACGCTGGCCGCTATTGAAGCACGCAGCGCGCGCCTTTTGGATGACTTGCTCGAAATTGCGATAATCATTGTATTGCAAGACCTGCGCAAAATCACGGCTCGACCAGTATTCTGCGCCAGCCTCATTGGTTCGCCGGATCTGTTCGAATGGAGAAACATGGCCGGCAGAAGTTTTTTGAATTTCAGTTTTCATCAGTGCCTCCCGTTGTTGAAAATTAAGCGTTAAACTATTGATTTTCTGTTTATCACTGGACTAATTTTCATGGTTTTGCGCAAAGAAATCAAATTTTAATACAGTAGAAACAATGGCTTGACCATTTCGGTGACATCACCGAAATGGTTAAAGCTTTGGCAATACAGCATTTATATTAGCCTCCAGCGGATCGAAAACAACCTCGTCTGCGAAACGCGCTGTTGCAGCTTGCCTTCGATATCGCTGATGAGCTGCTCGCGCTGCCGGTCAATCTCATCTTGTGCATCAAATAAAGAGCGCCGCTTTTGGCTGCGCTGCGCTTCGAGCGCTTTGATTTGTTTTTGTCCGGCCAGCTTTTCATCCAAAGTAAGCGCTGCCGTTGCAGTGCGCCGCGCCTCTTTGATTTGGCGATCCAGCTCTTTGATTTCACGTTCGAGTCCCACCTTCAAATCATCAGCCCAGCCATCCAATTTTTCGGCCTCGGCCTCAAAGAATGCGGCATTGCGCTGCGAGATGTCCCGTTGAATCGCCTTTTGCTGCTGAAGCAAAACGTCTTGCAGTTGGGGCATTTCTTCGCTTGCCGGCAATTCATTCACAAACTGCGCCGGCAAAGAAAACAAGCGGCGCGCGGCATCGGCAGCCAGCAGTTGCCCGCCATCCGTCATGCCGGCCATGAGCAGATAATCCTCGGCGTGGTCGAGCGCTTCGATCGTCAACAGCGCGACGGTCAGGCGACCGGATTGCGCGATGAACGGCTCCAAGATGCTGATCTTGCCATCGTGCCGGCTGAGGTCAAAGACCACTTCCGCCAGCGGCAGCGCGCGGTTTTTGGCCTGGGCCAGGAGGTGCTCTGCCAGCGGATGGTTTAGGCGATAAAGATGAGCCTCGCCGGAGCGCCGCGGCAGTTCGTAAAGCCCGAGCGGAATGTCGCCTGAAAACGGACACGATTTTAATTGAAACGAAGAGTCGCTGAGAAACTCGGCATGATTATTCAACTCATGCTGTGTGAGCTGCATGAGCAAACGCTCGAAATGTTTTAAATAGGCATTGGAATCCGTGTCACGCACTTTCAGTTTTTCCCGCACTTCGTCGTCGAAATTTTCCATGAGCTGCTGGCGCGTGCGCGTCATCGCCTCGTTGATCTGCGCGCCCAAATCGAGCTGCAATTGATCGAAGGCCGCGTTGATTTCCTCGGGCCGGCGGCAGCGTTGATAAATGCCGGCAATGCGCTTCTCAAAATCGACGCCGGATTCAATCGCGCCCAGCACTTCATCGCTCGCGCCAAAGACGCCTTCGAAGAGCTTGAATTTCTCCGACAACAGTTGAAAAACGCGCTGATCCGCCGCGTTATTCTGATTGAGAAAATTGACCACCACTACGTCGTGTTGCTGGCCGTAGCGATGGCAGCGGCCAATGCGCTGCTCGATGCGCTGCGGATTCCACGGCAAATCATAATTCACCACCAGCGAGCAGAATTGCAGATTGATGCCCTCGGCGCCGGCTTCGGTGGCGATCATAATCTGGCCTTG
>SZPB01000582.1 GCA_030263535.1 Cytophagia bacterium CHB2 | reverse complement strand
CAGTGGCACAGGCACGACGATTTGGAATCTGCATGAAGGCAATTTTTTAATGTCAAATGCGACGACGCAGAATTCCAATCCCACACCGGGCAATGCCAAGTTTGTTTTCACCAAAGATGGCGGTACTCAGAACCTGACGCTCTCGAATGTGACATATGGCGGCGGCGGCTTGCCGATTCAGGTCGATAGCGCAACAACATTGAACATGGACACGACTGCCGTCGGCGGCAACGGCACTTTTATCCTGAGCCAAAACGCCACTCTGGCAACGGCACACGCCGGTGGTATTGCCGGCGCCGTGCAGTCCACCGGGGCGCTCACGTTCAACGAGGCAGCGAGTTATATCTTGAACGGAACCGTTGCGCAAGTCACCAGCACGCTCATGCCGGACACGGTGAATGGCCTGGCCATCAACAACGAAGCCGGTGTGGTGCTGTCACAGGCAACGGTGATCAACGGCGTGTTGCGGCTCATGGCAGGCGAGTTCGACAATACCATTCCATTCAAGCTCGGCCCCAACGGCTCGATTTCGTATGAAGGCGGAAGACTCAAGGTGCCGGTTTCGGTCGAGGAACGCGAGTCGGAACTTCCGAAGGAATTTGCCCTGTTCCAAAATTATCCCAATCCGTTCAATCCCTCCACCACGATTCGTTATCACTTGCCCGCACGGGCCCGCGTCACCATGAAGATCTATGACGTCATGGGTCACGAAGTCGCGGAGTTGATGAACGGCAAGCCGCACGAGGCCGGCGCTTTTGATTTCGTGTGGCATGCGAAGGGAGTGACCAGCGGCGTGTATTACCTGCGCATTTCCGCCGGTGATTTTACCGCCGCGCAGAAACTCGTGCTGCTGAAGTAACACGGAGGCAAGAGGTATTGGGCATTATGATTTGTCGACAAATCACTATAAATCATTCTGCCGATACGTTATCCTGCCAGAGAATTTTAAAAATTGAGTTCGCCTGTCTCATGCTGCGGTTTTTAATTCTGCTTCTCTGCGCAACTGCGAATCACGCCGTTGCGCAAAATGCTATCGTTGATGTCAAATATTCCGGCAAGCCCGGCGCGCTGGTGGAGGGCGCGCCGCGCTTCGCCACGATTGGCGCCGCGCTCAGCGCCGTGCCGAGAGACAATGCCCGGCCCTTTGTCATTTTCATCAAAGAGGGACGCTATAACGAAAAGCTGATTGTCGATCGGCCGTTCGTTCATTTCATTGGCGAGAGCCGTGACGGCACCATCATCACCCACGATGATTGCGGCGACACGCCGGCGCCGCAAGGCGGCAAACTTGGAACGCAAGGCAGCTTCACCCTGCAAATCGCCGCGCCGGATTTCACCGCCGAGAATCTCACCATTGAAAACAGCTTTGATTATGATGCCAACGCAGCCAAGGCCGACGATGATCCGGCCAAAGTACAGAACCCGCAGGCCGTTGCGTTGATGACGACCGCAGCAAGCGACCGCGCGGTGTTCTGCAACTGCGTGATCAAGGGCTTTCAAGACACGCTGTACCCCGACGCGGGCCGGCACTACTTTCACGGCTGCCGCATTCTCGGTCACGTGGATTTCATCTTTGGCGCAGGCCAGGCGGTTTTCGAAAACTGCGAGGTTGTTTCACGCGATCGCAACGGCAAGAATCCCACCGGTTACATCACCGCACCCAGCACCGCGATGGGGTATCCGTTCGGCTTCTTGTTTGTCGCCTGCCGGCTTCAAAGAGAGACGAAGGACCTGCCCGCCGGTTCGGTGCGGCTCGGCCGGCCGTGGCATCCCGGCGCTGATCCGCGTGTCGAGGGCAGCGCAGTTTTCGTTCGCTGCTTTATGGATGATCATATCGGCCCGGAAGGCTACGCCGCGATTTCTGTACGTGATTCCACCGGCCAGCGCATTTGGTTCGAAGTGAAACCGGATTCACGTTTCTTTGAATTTGAGAGCCACGGTCCCGGCGCGATCAAAAGCGCAAAGCGTCCGACGCTCACTGAAAAAGAAGCCGCATACTATTCTGCCGCAAACGTGTTAAATGGTTGGTCGCCCGCTTGTCCGCATCGAGCATATTGAAAAGGCCATCTCTTGATGAAAATAGCTTTACTCTGTCTCTCGTGCATTATTTTAACGCCGCCCTTGCTTGCGCAGAAATACGTTGCCACCGACGGCGATGATGCCAACCCCGGAACCTTCGAGCAACCGTTTGGCACCATCGCGAAAGCCGTTGCCGAAGTCTTGCCCGGCGACACGATTTATGTTCGCGGCGGCGTTTATGATCTCACTGCCACGATTACCATCACCGCAGCACGAAGCGGAACCGAAAGCCAGATGATCACCTTGACGGCATTCAACGATGAAGTTCCCATTCTTGATTTTTCCGCGCAGGCCCTGGGTGTCAAGGGCATCAGCATGCGCTCCAATTACTGGCATATCCGCGGATTGCAAATCAAAGGCGCGGGCGACAACGGCATGGAGATCAACTTCGGTTCGAACAACATCATTGAGAACTGCGCCTT
>SZPB01000581.1 GCA_030263535.1 Cytophagia bacterium CHB2 | reverse complement strand
AATCGGCGCCTCCGAAGTGACCCACTCGCCGCCGTGAATGATCCCGTTTAGGGCGTTGTCGGTTTGATCGTGTGCCGTGTCGCCTGAGGCTTCATCGAAACGCCAATAGCCCGCGAGTCCCGGCTCCAGGCCGGTGAGACGCATGCGCCGATCCGCCTGCATCTCCGCCTGCAACCGCGGGCGGCGCCACAAGCGGATTTCATCGATCGTGCCCTGCAGAGAATTGCCATTCGGTTCGCCGAAATAGCGAATGCTGCGATTCACCGGCTTCTTGCCGGCAAGCGATTCGCGTTCCTCCTGCTTCTCGCCGTCGCGATAAACCTCGACTTGGCTGGTGCGATGGCGTTCCTCGCCGTTGACGAACACGCGATAGGACTCGCCGTTGAACGTCACGGCAACATGATTCCAGGCGTTGAGCGTGAGAATGTGGTTGGTGGTGAATTCATACCATTTCTCGCCATCGCCGAAGCCTGCGCGAATCGCCCGGCCTTGATACGTCCACAACGAGGGCGCGGAATTTTTGTCGCGGCCATTGTCCGTGAGCAACGCTTGCACGCCGTCCGCGCTGGTGGGATAAAGCCAGGCTTCTTGCGTGAAGGTTTCACCGAGAGGCACGCCGCTACCGAGATCGATATGCCAGTTGCCGTCAACAAAGCGCAGCGCGGATTCGGCGTGGCCGCCGCTCATCGCCTCTTGCGAGCCGCGCGTGTTGAACAAGCCGTCTTGCGCGCGCTCGAGGTTGAACGATTCCATCGCGCCGGTTTTGCTGTTGTGCGAAAAAATTTGCCAGCGCTGCACGCCCACCACTTGTGTCGGCAATAGCAGCGCGGTAAAGCGGCCCTCGGCCAGATTGCCGATGAAGCGCAGCTCCTGTGTCGGCTCGAAGAAGGGATTATCTTCCATGTCCTTCGCGCCCAGGCTGTCTTTGCGGCTCTCCGGCCGGGTTTTGCTGCCGCTGCGCCGATAGCGGACTTCCATTTTCGTTTTCAGATCCGTGCCCGCCAGCACAAAGCGATCAACGAGCAACGTCGAATCGACAATCGGCACGGGATTACCGTTGGCATCCTTGATGGGATTGCCGTCGGCATCGAGCTTGAACACCATGTCCGCATGATTTGCCGCAATGGCCTGGCGGAAAATGAACACATGGCGGCCGTCGGAGAGCGCCTGAAACGGCGCATCCGCGGTGAGCCGCGCGGTGGTGGAGAGAAATAAATCTTTTTCGTCCTCGCGCACGCGCGTGCCCGGCGCGGCCGGCGTGCGGCTGCCTTTCTTCACCGCGGGCAGGAGAGTCTGATCGGCGACGCCCACGCCCACTTCCGCAATTTCATTGGGGAAGAACAATTCTTTGGGATTGCCCAGCCAGTAGTTGACGTCGAGGGGAGATTTGATCTCGGTGTTTTCGAGATCCAAAACCGAATAAAAGATGCGGCGTTCGCTATCCAGCGCAAAGGCGATGACCGTGCCTTTGTGGCGCACCATGGTGACGTGTTTGTATGTACGGTTGCTGTAGGTTTTGATGAATGAGTTCAACATCGGCGGGGGCTCCTCGGTTGTCGGTTCGAAACAATCCACATCGACCGGAGTCGAGCGAGACGGGGAAACGATGGGCAATTTGTAATCGCGGCGAAAACAAAGGCTTCTTTGTATGCGGATTGAACGAATCGAGCGGACAAAAACGGGCTTTATCCGCTCGATTCGCAGAATCCGCTTACGTGAACGTTGGGTTCCGGCTGATCCGGATTGGGCGATTTTAGGTGGAAGCAAACGGCAGGAATATGCAACCGCAAAGGCTGGATGTCAAGGCATTTGTGGCGGGGAATGCGGGATAATGCAAAAAAATAAAATTTCAAGCAGAGAGTTTGAATGGGGCCGGCCTTAATTCACTGTGATGGAATCAAACTTCCATCCCCAGCGCTTCACGGGCCACGCGCCGAAACAGCCGGCAGCGTTTGCGCGCCTCCAGTATGGCAAAATCGCCCTCGGCCTTCATCACCCATTCATGCGTCAGCGGCTTCATAAAGCACTTTGCCCTTCATTAAGATTTCACGCATGAAAGAATCGCCCATATTCAAGCGCTCCTGCACTTTCTCAGGAGTACGCACCAACAGATCCATCGGGAAAGGCGGCCTCACCTTGAGTCGAATCTCGACAGACTTCTCAGCAGAGCGCCCTTGAAACGGCGTAATCACCAGCAAATCCACGTCGGAGTCCGGGGTGGGATGGCCGTAGGCGTAGGAGCCGAGCAGGATGATGCGCTGCGGCGAGAATTCTTTGCCGATGCGCTGTGCGACTTCCTGGATTTGTTCGAGGGTGGTGATCATATGGCATTGGTGCAAGCTGATATCGAGAATGTCGGGCGAGAGAAATATGCAATCTTGGCAAACGGATGTCAAGGCAATTGTGGCCGGTCATGTGTTGCGAGGTTGAATGAGAGAACACCACCGCCCGGACGGTTCATTGAAATTACCGTAGTCCTCGCCCCTTGTGGGCGATTGATTCTGCACGTTTCATTGCCCC
>SZPB01000580.1 GCA_030263535.1 Cytophagia bacterium CHB2 | reverse complement strand
CCAGGCGGTGTTTGTGTTGCGGCCGTTGCTGGTGAGCGCAAGCGTGATGATCCTGGCGATGATCGCGCTGCGCGTCAAGCGCCTGGCACGCGCGCGCCCGGCCTCGCTGGAAATGCTGCAAGTCAGATTACATGCGTTCGATCACGGCAGTTTGATTCATCAATTAATGAACCGGCTGGCCTTTTATGCTGAAAACCTGCAAGCTGAAACCGAAATCTCGCCGGCGATGCGCGAGAACTTGATGCAGGTCTTGCGCAACACCGCGGCAATTCTCAAACAAGAGACCGGCGCGATTTTGACGTACCAATACGCCAATAATTTTGCCATCGATCTGGCGCATGAATTGGAAAAGCACTGGCATCTTTTTAGAACCCGCCTCGCTCAAATGCGCCGCACGCTCATGAACAACGAAAAATTAGACGGCGGCGTGATGGTGGAAGTTGTGCGGCTGCAGGGGCACATCCGCAAAACCATCGCGACGCTCAAGCATCGCCTGAGCGCCGAGTATTACACCGATGTAGTGGCTGTTATTAAGAATTTGATAGAGCAGCGCGGACATCCCGGTTTGCATCTGGAAGCAACTTCGCCGTTGCCGCGCGCCCGCATTGCGGAGGCTGATTTTAGTTATGTGCTCGATGAATTGTTCAACAACGCTCTGCGCCACAGCGACGGCCGCCCGCCGCAAATCGTATGCAACGTTAAACATGCCTACGATGAGTTGCAAATCGACGTGTGCGACAACGGCGCCGGCATCCCGGAAAATTTATGGGAAGAGATTTTCAAGCCCGGCTTTACCACCAAAAAGAATGAAAAGGGCGGCTTCGGACTTTATCACATCCGCCAACGGGTGGAAAAAGTCGGCGGCAAGCTTTTCGTCGCAGCCAGCACACCCGGCGAAGCCACGACCATGCGCCTTTATTTGAAAACAGAAATTTGAGTTAAATCGCTTGCAGTGGTAGCTCAGCCACGGCTAGACCGCGACTTTTTTGCTTTTGAAACGATGGGGCAGTGGCTTGGCCGTTGCCTTTTGTGCATCATTCAACCGGAGAAAAGGAATGTCAGAAAAAAAGATGATTCGTCACATGCGCGCGGTGTTAATCGTTCTCATATTTCTTTTTCAAAATGGTTTTTCGCAAACGCCGAATCTCAAACGGATCGATACCTACATCGAACAAGCACGCGTGAAATGGGAGGTGCCCGGCCTGGCGGTTGCCGTGGTAAAAGATGATTCGATCATTTTTGCCAAAGGCTACGGCGTGCGCGAGCTGGGCAAGCCCGAAAAAGTCGATGCGCACACGCTGTTCGCCGTGGCCTCGAATACCAAGGCCTTCACCGCCGCGCTGCTCGGCATGCTCGTTGATGAAGGCAAACTCAAATGGGATGATCGCGTCACGGCGCATGTGCGCGATTTTCAAATGTATGATCCGTTTGTCACCCGCGAGTTGAATGTCATTGATTTACTCACCCATCGCAGCGGTCTGCCGACTTACGGCGGCGATCATTTGTGGATCGGTTCGACATTGAGTCGCGAGGAGATTCTGCGTCGTCTGCGCTTTCTCGAACCCAGCGCGCCCTTGCGCACGAAATTTCAATACCAAAACTTGATGTTTCTCGTCGCCGGGCAAATTATTCCATCAGTGACCGGCAAGAGCTGGGATGAATTCATGCACGAAAGAATTTTAACCCCGCTGGGCATGAATGAAACCTCGACGAGTATTCGCTTTTTGCAGAATCGCGGCAACGTTGCCATGCCGCATGAAGTCGTTTCCGGCAAAATTTCTGTGATTGCGTATGACAGCGTCGATGCCGTCGGGCCGGCCGGCTCGCTCAACTCGAACGTTATCGACATGGCACAATGGATGCGCTTGCATCTCGGTAAAGGCGTTTATCAGGGCAAACGCTTGTTCAGCGAACGAACGGCGCGTAATCTTCACACGCTGCACATGCCCATTCCGGTTTCGACTCGGGCGGAGAAAAATTTTGATAGACATTTTTCCGGTTACGGCCTGGGCTGGTTCATTTATGATTACAAGGGCCAGAAGGTCATGAACCACGGCGGCGGACTTTCCGGCATGTTTTCGCTGCAAACCTGGCTGCCTGATAAAAATTTTGGGGTCATCATTCTTACCAATTTTGCGCCGCACGATTTGATTGATGCCTTGACCTACCGCATTCTCGACGCCGTGCTCGGCGCGCCCGCGCGCGATTGGAGCTCGGATTTTCTCAAATGGCGGGATGACCAGCGCGAACGCGAAGCCAAAGCCGAAGCCGAGTTGCAAGCGCAGCGCGTTGCTGGAACTCAGCCCTCACTCAAACTCGAATCTTATGTCGGCGATTATTTTGATGACTTCTCCGGCCCGGCGCGGGTGAGCCTGCAAAACGGTAAACTGGTGTTTTATTACAATCCGCGTCACACCGGAGAACTAGAGCATTGGAATTACGATACGTTTCGCATCACATGGAACAATCCCATCTACGACATGCCGAAAACGGCGTTTATCACGTTCTATCTTGACGAAAGCGGCAACGTCG
>SZPB01000579.1 GCA_030263535.1 Cytophagia bacterium CHB2 | reverse complement strand
GGCGCACGCCCGCGAGTGAGCCGTAAAATTTCAACAAGGCATTGCGCCGCGCCGGGCCCACGCCGTCGATTTTCGACAGCTCGGAGTCTGTTGTGCGCTTGGTGCGCAAGCTGCGATGAAAGGTTACGCCGAAACGATGCGCCTCATCGCGGAGCTGCTGCAGCAATTTTAATCCTGAAGAATGGCGTGGAATATTTTGCGCCTCCATGGCGCCCGGCACGAACACCTCATCCAGGCGCTTGGCCAGCGCCGCAATGGGAATATTAAGATTCAGCTTTTGCAGGATGCTTTGCGCGCTGCTGAGTTGCCCCTTGCCGCCGTCCACGAGAATCAAATCCGGCAGCGGGAGTTTTTGTGCGAGGGAGCCGGCATAGCGCCGCTCCACGGCTTCGGCCATCATGGCAAAATCATCCGGCGTGTGCTGGCCGCGGATTTTGAATTTGCGATAATCCGATTTTTTAGAACGGCCGTCAACGAACGTCACCATGGCCGCCACGGCGTCTGCGCCCTGAATGTTGGAAATATCAAAGCATTCAATCCGGCGCGGCGGTTTTTCCAAGTGCAAATCGCGTTGCAACGCGACAACGCTGTGCGGTACTTTGAGCTTGGTCTTCATCTTTTGCAGCTTCAACTCTTGCAGCAGCAAATGCGCATTCTTGGCGCACATTTCAACGAGTTTGGCTTTTTCGCCGAGTTTGGGCGTGACGAGCTGCACCGGCCCTTCACGCCTGTTTTCCAACCAGACTCTGACGTCCTCACGCTCCGGGATCTCGCACGGCAAGTTGATTTCTTCGGGAATGAAATCAGCCTTGAGATAATATTGTTTCGCAAACGAGGCCACAACATTTTCGTAAGGCTCTTGAAATACCCCGTTGAGATAATAATGCTGCCGGCCAATAATCTTCCCGTCGCGCACTTTGAACACCGCGCCGGCCGCGTCTTCATCTTCCATGGCAACGGATACAATGTCGCGATCCTTGAGATCTTCCGTCACGATTTTTTGGCGAAATTGAAATTCCTCAATGAAGCGAATGCGATCGCGCATCTTGCCCGCTTCTTCATACAAACGTTTCTCTGCCAGCGTTTGCATTTTATCCTGCATCTCTTTCACGACCTGGCGATCGCGGCCATTGATGAAATTGACCACTTGCTGCACGACTTTGCCATATTCCTCCGCCGAAACCAGGCCCTCGCACGGGCCGTCACATTTTTTGATGTAATAATCCAGGCAGAGTTTGTATTTCTTGCGCGCGATGATTTCCGGCGTGAAATGATAATTGCAACTGCGAATCGGAAAGATGCGCTTCACCGCGCGCAGCAAGGCCTTCATCTGGCCGACATCGGTGTAGGGGCCAAAGTATTGTGAACCGTCTTTCACGATTCGACGGGTGGGGAAGATGCGCGGAAACATTTCATGCGTGACGCGAATGTAGGGATAGCTCTTGTCATCGCGCAGGTTGACGTTGTAGCGCGGGCGGTATTCCTTGATCAGATTCATTTCGAGGATCAATGCTTCCATCTCGGAATCCGTGACGATGATCTCGAAGTCGGCAATGCGGCTGCGCAAACGCGCGGTTTTGGGATCGAGCGGGCGGCCCTCCTGAAAATACGACCGCACGCGCGGGCGCAGAACCTTGGCCTTGCCCACATAAATGATTTTTCCTGCGCGGTCTTTGAACTGATAAACGCCGGGCTTCAGCGGCAGATTTTCCAATTTGTTTTGAATGGCAGAATTCATCTTTTCGCCGGCGCTTTAAGATTGTCCAAAGTACAGCCAGCCCGCAATGATCAACGCGATGATGGCCATGGGCCAGATAAACGGCAGGGTTCGTTTGGTAAGATCGAGCGGTTCCACTTTGAGATAGTTTGCAATCCAAAAATTATGGCTGTTGGTGGGATCGCAAACGCCTTGCACCGCGCCCACCGCCAGCAGTACCGCCATGATCTTTTCCGCCGACAAGGCCTGCGTTGCCAGCATGATTGCCGCGAAACCGCTGCCCATGCCCCAAATGTTCAGCGGACCGCGGTATAACGCCAGCGGCGCCAGCGCGCCAAAAACGACAATAAAAGCCGTGCGCGAAATGCCTTGTTCAGGAATCAACGGGCGTATCAAGGTATTGAAGGCCGCGCTGATACTCTCGTGATTTACGGTTTCCAGCAGCATGCCGATGCCGATGATCAAGAAAATTGCCGGGCCGACGTTTTCAAATGCTTCGATAATCGATTTGGTCAACACCTGCACGGTTTCGTGGCGAATCGTCAAGACTAGGGCCAGCACAAGTCCGGCGATGAAGGCAATCGTTATTGGCAATTGCACCGCGTGTATCAAGAACAGCGGCAGGATCGGCGATAAAACCGCCAGATGAGCGCGCCGCGAGGTGCGGCGGCGAAAATTTCTGGCGATTTGGTAAATCGTCCAGGCAAGAAATGGCAGTAAAACCAGCGTACCGTTGAGGATTGCAGCGGCCGCCTCGTGCCGCTCTGCAATATGCATATCATACAGCCCCGGTAGAATGGCCGGGAACATAGCGACGTTGGCC
>SZPB01000578.1 GCA_030263535.1 Cytophagia bacterium CHB2 | reverse complement strand
CGCTCCGGAGAGATCGCGCACCCGGCCAGCACCGGAAATCTCTCCCGCAGGCGTTTGCAACTGCAAATCGACTTGCAAGTCATTATTGCGGGCCGCGCCCTCCAAAACAAAATTAGAGAGGGCATGATTGCCCAGGCGGGAGGAGTCCGCTGTGAGGTGGAGCATTGCTTGCAAGCTGTCAAGACTCAAACGATCGCCCTGCGCGCGCAACGACAGATTGAGATGCGAATGCGGCCCGCGCTCCGGCAGTAATCTCGCCAGATCGGCGCGGCGAATATCCGCATCGAGCGTGTAGCCAACGCGCCCCGAATCGCGGCGCGCAAACGCGAGCAAACGGCCCTCCCCCGCTTCGTGTTTGAGTTCGAGATCAACCAGCACGCTATCCCAATTGCCCGTGCACAGCAGGCTTGCTTCCAACGGGCCTTGGGTTGAAAGCTGGGGAACCAGGGCATGCCAATCATCCAGTTGCAATGGTGTTGCGGCAAGCTGCACGCGATAACTCGGCTGCTTGAAATCCCGCACCCGCAAATTGCCGGTGACGGTGGAGCCGCCGACCGTGATTTGCAGTTTGTCAATTTGCACAGCGTCAGCCGTTTGCACGACATGTGCATTGCTTTCAGAAACGGCTAACGGAAAATTGGTCACATTAAACGCGAGCCGGCGGAGATCAAGCACGGTTTGCGGCGTGGTATATTCCACCAACAACTCGGCATTCAGATTTTGCACCGCGCGCCGGTAAAAAAAACTCGCAGTATCCAACGGGGAGAGGGTCACCTCGGCGTTGCGAATTCTGATTTTCGGCAAGACAATCGGCCAAATTGCCGTGGTATCCGTCACAATTAAATTCTGCACGTTCCAACTGCTGTCGGGATTTTGGCGGAGATGAATGGCCGGGCTTTCAATGAGAAGCAGATTGATCAACACGCGGCGATCCCACAACTCCCGCGGCGAAAAACCGAATTCAAGGCGCGGCACGCGCACAACCGTTTCGCCGTCGCGGGTGATGGTTAAATTTGTGATTCTGAATTGTGAAATGAGATTGCCTTCGATCTTGCCCAGCGCCAGGCGGCCGTTGATCTTTTCCCGCGCCGCTGCGACAATCTCATCGCGCAGCCAATCGCGAAAACGCTGCGTTTGCGTGAGTGCGGCTGCTGCCAGCAAGAGCAGCACAAGCAAGCCGAACAGCCCGAGAATAATTTTTAGAAATCGTTTCATTGGTTTAAAAACGCGCCCGTTCGCCCTGGTCTTGATTATGCCAGCGCTTCATCTTACGAGGAGACGAAGCAATCGCCGTGCAAATCCCTTAACTTCTTCAATCCGAAAAACAAATCCGCTCGCAACAAACATCACTACGAACACTGCACCGATAATCAAACACATCAGCAAGCTTCCTCCCAAAGTCGTTGCATCGACATAGCTTGCGAGGGCAAGTTTGAGACGGTAAAGCACAACGCCCACAATCACGCTCAAGAAAATCATCTTGGCAAACAAGCGATAGACGAATCGACTCCCGGCATTTTTGCTGCGGCGGTTCCACAGGAAGTAGAGCAAACTGCTCTGCAGAATCGCGGAAAGCGAGATCGCCAGCGCCACGCCGCGAATGCCCATTTGATTCATGCCGAGCCAATAGATCGGCACACTCGTCAACACGGCCAGCGTGCCGGCAATCGTCGGAAACAACGTGTTCTGCACGGCATAATAGCCGCGCACCACGATGGTTTGCGCGGCAAAGGCAAACGCGCCGATCATGAGGAAGATCAAAACTTCGGAGGTGCGCGCCGTCGCGATGGCGTCAAACCGGCCGCGTTGAAAAAGCAGGCGAATGACTTCGTGACTCAACACCATGAACAACGTCGAAACCGGAATGACGATGGCAATATAACGCCGCAGGGTGTCGTTTAAAAGCTGATTTAGCTCAGCCATCTTTCCCTCCGCCGCCAGGCGCGCCAGAAATGGAAACGCGGCCACGCCCGCGGCCTGCCCGAAAAATCCTACCAAAATCAACATCACACGCAAGCCATAATTGAGTGCAGCAATGCCGCCCTCCGGTAAATAGGAACCAAAAAATTTTGTAAAGAATTCCGTGGAAAACGTCATGGTAAGTCCGAGCATCAGCGGCAGAGTGAGCAGAATATATTTTTTCAGCTCAGGATGGCGCAGCTCGAACAAGAAAGAAAAACGCATGCCGGCCTGGCGCGCGCCTTGATATTGTATCAATAAATTGCCTGCCAAAGCGCCCGCAAGCACGCCCCAGGCAAAGCCTTCGATGCCGACCCAGCGATGCAGCAACACACCGCCCAAAATAATGCCGAGATTGTACAGCAACGGGGCGAGTGCGGGCCGCTTGAACCGTTCTTTGGCAAATTGCACGGCCATTAAAAGGCTGCCGGCAAAAAAGAACAACTGCGCCGGCATGATGATGCGCGTCATGCGAACGGCTTTGCCGATGATGGCGGGATCCGTCAAGCCGGGCGCGATGAGGGCGATCAATTGCGGGGCCAGCAGCCAGGCCAGAGCAACCAGCAGCGTCAACACCGCGCCAAACACGCAAAAAATAATTT
>SZPB01000577.1 GCA_030263535.1 Cytophagia bacterium CHB2 | reverse complement strand
CCCAATCCGCTTCGCCCTCCTCCGAATCCGTTGCCGCCGCGCCGAGAATGCCCTTCAGCTCGCGCGCCGTTTCGCCCGTTTGGCTGGAATGGGCCTCGTCCACGATCACCGCATATTTTCTCGCGGCGATGGCGGCTTCCCATTCTTTCGCTTTTTGTTTTTCCTCCTCAGTCGCTTTCTCCTGACTTTCTGCGCCGGCAGCGTAAAGCAGGCCACGCAACACAAAGGGAAATTTTTGCAACGTCGTGACCACGATCTTGGTGCCGTCGATCAGCGCGGCGGCCAGTTGTTTGGCATCTTCGTCAATCGCCTTCACCACGCCTTGCGCGTGTTCGATTTGGTAAATGGCGTCTTGCAGTTGCTGATCGAGCACGCGCCGATCCGTAATGACGATGACGCAATCGAAAACCTTTTCATCACGCTCTGTGTGCAAACTCGCCAGCCGGTGCGAGAGCCACGAAATGCTGTTGGTCTTGCCGCTGCCGGCAGAGTGTTGGATCAAATAATTTTGCCCCGCGCCTTCTTGCCGTGCCGCCACGACGATTTTGCGCACGGCGTCGAGTTGATGATAACGCGGGAAGACCAGCGTCTCTTTGGTGATGCGCCGTTGCCCGCCGCGCCCGTCATCCACCTTCTCATCTTTCTTCTCGATGAACATGAAATGGCCGAGAATATCGAGAAAGCTGTCGAATTTCAGCACCTCTTCCCAAAAGTAACCGGTGCGATAACCCGACGGATGCTGCGGATTGCCCGCGCCGCATTGAATCTCGCCCGGATGGCTGCCGCGGTTGAACGGCAGAAAATGCGTCGCCTCTTTGCGCAGATGCGTCGTCATGTAAACTTCGTCGGGATCAACCACAAAATGCACCAGCGCGCGTTTCTTGAATTGGAACAGCGGCGCCGCCGGATCGCGGTCGGTTTGATACTGCTTCACGGCATGGCGCCAATTCTGTCCGGTGCTGGGATTTTTGAGCTCGCAGGTCGCCACCGGCACGCCATTCACCGCAAAGAGCAAATCCACCGTGTCGTGTTTACCGGGATGGCACGGCACCTGTCGCGTCACGGTCAGTTGGTTTTGGTTGAACAGATCGAGTATGTCATAATTCAAACCGTGCGCGGGTTTGAAATAGGCGAGGCGGAAAGTCTTGCCATAAAACTTAAAGCCGTGCCGCAGAATGTGCAGCGTGCCCTTCAGCTCCAGTTCTTTGACCAGCGTGTTGATGATCTGGTTTTCCAATCCCTCGCGGTGCAGGCCGCGCATCTCTTCCCAAAGTTTAGTTTGCGTCTCCTGCAAAAATGCAAAGACGCGGCTCGGAAAGAGCGCGGTTTCCACGTCCCATTCCGCCACCGTGCCGGACTGCCAGCCGGCTTGATTCAGGAGAATGGATTCAACGTAAGTTTCGAAAGCTTTTTCGGTGGTTTGGGGCATGGGTAAACCTCGTGATCGTTATCTGGGCAACTTCTTTGTTTTGCGCCCCCTGACAGTTTCTTGATCTTCTCCACGGCCTCCTCGAAATCTTTCTCCACCGGCGAAGGCGCGCGAGCAGCTCGTCGAAATAGCCTCCGCCGCCGACTTGCTTCAGCCGCTCGTCATCCAGCGTGAAGCCTTTCACAATATATTCGCGCAGCCGCTGCGTCGCCCAAATGCGAAACTGTGTGCCGCGCAATGACTTCACCCGATAGCCGACGGAGATGATGACGTCGAGGTTGAAGTACTCGGCCTCGCGGCTTACTTCGCGGTCACCCTCTTGTTGAGCTGTTGCAAATTTTGCAACAGTTCGTTCGCGGGGAAGCTCGCCTTCTTCGAAGACATTACGAATGTGCCGGGAAATAACCGACTTATCCCGCTGGAATAGTTCGGCCAATTGATTGAGCGTGAGCCACACCGTCTCGCCCGCAAACCGCACCTCGAGACGCGTCTGCCGATCTTCGGTTTGATAAAAAATCAACTGCGATTGGCTGGGGTCCTCTTTCAATACCAGTTTCATCCCTCATGCCTTGAGTTTGGTTTTCTTAGTTCCTTAACCACGAACCGCACGAAATACACGAAATTTTTTGTGTGTGTTTTGTGTATTCCGTGATTCACAAAATAATCCTCTCAATAGTCGCCTTGGGATAATGCCCAAAATTGACCAACAAACCCAGCCGCAAACCGGTCGCTTTCAGATAATTGAAAACTTGCGCCCGATGCACGTCGTCGATGGCTTTAACGGCTTTCAATTCAACGATGATTTTGTCGTAACAAATGAAATCCGGTTTATAAGCCTGCTGCAGCTTCTCGCCTTTATAGAATATGGTCAGATCAACTTGAGAGGCAAACGGCACGTTCCGCCGTGAAAATTCTTTGGCAAGACATTCCTGATAAACTGCTTCCAGAAACCCACATCCCATTTCCCGATACACTTCAAAAATCGCGCCTTGAATTGCGTAACCCTCGTCTTTGTATAGTATCTCACCCATAATGCCTCCCAAATATCTATTTTAAGAAGCTTATCGACCACGAACCACTCAAAATACACGAAAGGCTTTTGTTCGTGTATTTCGTGTCTTTCGTGGTTCATGAATTTACCTTTCTCACCTCAATCTTCCCCGTCACCGCGGCG
>SZPB01000576.1 GCA_030263535.1 Cytophagia bacterium CHB2 | reverse complement strand
GACCGCGAACGCTCCAGCGCCATGCCGGTTTTGATTCACGGCGATGCTGCGTTTGCCGGGCAGGGCGTGGTGGCGGAGACGCTGAATCTCAGCGCGCTGCCGGGCTTTCGCACCGGCGGAACCGTTCACATCGTGGTCAACAATCGCATCGGTTTTACCACTGCGCCGGTTGATGCGCGTTCGACGGTTTATGCCACGGATGTCGCAAAAATGGTGCAAGCGCCGATCTTGCACGTGAACGGCAACGATCCGGAAGCGTGTGTGCGGGTGATGCAGCTTGCCGTGGATTTCCGGCAAAAGTTCAAAAAAGATGTGGTGGTGGATTTGGTGTGTTACCGACGGCACGGCCATAACGAAAGTGACGAGCCCAGCTACACCCAGCCGTTGATGTACGCCCGCATCAACGACATGCGTTCGGTACGCAAGCTCTACACCGAACAGCTTGTCAAGCGCGGCCAAATGACGCTGAAGGAAGCCGAGAGCATGCTCAATGATTTTCAGGCGAAGCTTGAAACCGCCTTCAGCGAAACGTCCCGCCGCAGCGGCCCGCCCGCGCCGGTGAAAATGCCGCAGCGGCCCGCCTCGCCGCCGCTGGTGAGCACGGTTTCAACCGCGGTATCGCGCGAAATTTTGGAAGAAATCAATACCGCGTTGATTCGCTTTCCCGAGGGGTTCACCTTGCATCCCAAATTGGCGAAACAGATGCAAGCGCGCAGCCGCATGCTCGCTGAAGATGCGGTGGATTGGGGGCTGGCCGAGGCCTTCGCATTCGGTTCGTTGCTGTTGGAGGGGGTGCCGGTGCGCCTCTCCGGGCAGGATTCGCAACGCGGCACGTTCAGCCATCGCCATGCGGTGTTCGTGGATTTTAAAAATGAAGCGGAATTCACGCCGCTCAATCACATTCGCGACGGGCAAATGCCGTTGATCATTTACGACAGCTTGCTGAGCGAATATGCCGTGCTCGGCTTCGAGTATGGCTACTCGGTTGCGCGGCCGGAGGCGTTGGTTTTGTGGGAGGCGCAGTTCGGCGATTTCGTGAACGGCGGCCAGATCATCATCGATCAATTCATTTCATCGGCGGAATACAAATGGGGCCAGAAAAGCCGGTTGGTTTTGTTGCTGCCGCATGGCTTCGAAGGGCAGGGACCCGAGCATTCCAGCGCGCGCATCGAGCGCTTTCTCACGCTGTGCGCGCAGAGTAACATGCGTGTGACCATGCCCACCACCGCCGGCCAGTATTTTCATTTGCTGCGCAGCCAGATTCATTCCGGCATTCACAAGCCGCTGATCGTGATGACGCCGAAAAGCCTGTTGCGCTCGCCCTGGGCCAAGGCCGCCGCCACGGATTTAACGCAGGGCACGTTTCAAGCCGTGCTCGATGATCCGGAAGCGCCGGCGAATGCTGAAATCCTGTTGCTCTGCACCGGCAAGGTCGCGTTTGATTTGATGGAACACCGCCGCGAACACGCGAACAATCAAGCTGCCATCGTTCGCCTCGAACAGCTCTATCCCTTTCCCAACGCGCAAATCGGCGAAATCTTGCAGCGTTATCCTGCGGCTAGGGACATACGCTGGGTGCAGGAAGAACCCTTCAACATGGGCGCGTGGAATATCGTGCAAGCGCGCATGCGCGACGTGATGCCGGATTCGCATCGTTTATCTTATGTTGGAAGACTTTCCAGCGGCAGCCCGGCAACCGGCAGCCACAAGCTGCATGTTATCGAGCAGGAAGATTTGGTGCGGCGGGCGTTTGAGCGGGGTGAGTGAGGAAAAAAATGTCACGTGGAATGATTTGGGTGAAACGCTTTGAACGGTGTTCCCGAACATGACAACGTTAAGCTCAAGATTTACCCCTGCTCTTGTCCCAGTCATTCAGGAGGAATCTTGTGAAGCACTCGACAATTGGGCTGCGACTTCACAAGAACCCTGGCGGTGATTCTTTGTGAATACGCGCGAACGAACTATCTCTGGCCCTGAATCACCCACCAAATCAAGCCCGCGCCCGCGAGAAACGTTAAGATGGGATACAGCCGGTTAAGCAACGGCGCCTTAGAGAGATATTGCCCTCGCCACTTCATGATGCTCCACGAGAGCAGCAACATGGCAGGAAAGATCAGAATGTTTGTGCTCAAGCCAACGAGCAAACAAAACACGATCCAGATGATCGCTTTCTCTGCGAACGTGAAACCTTTGGGGCCGTCGCTGGCGGTTTTCGTTTTGCTCATGAGAGAAGGTGGATTTTGGGAATTGCGGTTGCGCCGCGGACGCTTGAAACAAAAAAGGCCTGTAGACTCATGCGAGTCACAAGCCGATTAAATTTTATGCAGTGCCGAGGGCCGGACTCGAACCGGCACGGTTACATAGCAACCGAGGGATTTTAAGTCCCTTGCGTCTACCAGTTCCGCCACCCCGGCGATACGTTTTGATTGTAAATTTTTGAATTCGGATTGCGGAAGCTCCGTGATGTTCTTCAATAGAATCGTTCCGCCGGTTTCAATCTGGAATCCGCAACCAACAATCCGAAATAAGTTTGGATGTTGGATTCTTGAATTCGAATTGCGGAATCTCTATGACACGCTTCAATTGCATTGTTCCGGTGGCTGCAATCAAC
>SZPB01000575.1 GCA_030263535.1 Cytophagia bacterium CHB2 | reverse complement strand
GGTTGATCCGTTGCAATGCGCACCGCGCCTGCTGCAAATTGCCGAATTTTTTTCTCAACGACAGCTTTGCCGGTCATACTTACATGGCCTTCAAACGGCTGCTTCGCCAGCTTTGCGTCGTGCATGCGATACATTTCGACTTCGATCTCGCGCGGCGAGGTGATGCGTTCCATTTGAATGCCGTGCAGAGCAAGCCGTTCGATCACCTCATGCCAGGCGGGTGGAATCCAATACGCTTTTGGGCGTTTTACGGAGATTGCCGGCTCGCTCATGCGCAACAGTGGAATCATTGCCTGGTAGGGTTTGCCGGTCCATTGCACATAGTCGCTGTTCGTGATGGTTGAGAAAATTTGTTTCGCTTCAACGCCGAGAAACAAAATTTTCTCTTCGGATGATTGCCGGGGCACGCGCCACGTCAATGGCACCTCCGGCAAACGCCGGCCACGATCAGCCGCAATGGCCTTTTGCAGCTTACTCCCTTGCATTGCCAGCACGCGCATGGTGCTTTCGAGCAAGAGATAGGTTCCGAGCACGCGTTGTTTGTACGGTTTGAGCGAATGATTCTCGACCAGCACGGTGGGCAGGTGGCGCACATCGCCGTAGCCGTTGGAAAAACGCGGCGGCGCGGTCCAATCCACCAAGCCGCTGTTGAAATCACGGCCATCAGCCGGGCCGCCGATCAACGGACCGGGAATGTGGCCCTGGGCTTGCAAATCCCGATAGATTGCGGGCGTTAGAAATTCATCGAGCCAGTTCGCAATCGCCGGCGAATAGCCGTGCTTGCCGTTGTAGCCGAACGTAATGTCGTATTGATAATCCGCGCCGTCGGTCACGTGAATATCGAAATAAAGATCCGGCTCCCATTCATTCAGGGCGCGAATCAAGGCGCGCATTTCCACAGCGTCAAGTTTGGCGTAATCGCGATTGAGGTTGAGATTGCGCGCCGTGGTGCGCCAACCCATTTCCGCAGGGCCGCGCTGATTGATGCGATTGTATGGCGAAACCCGTTCGTGAGCATCAACGCTGAAAATTGGGATGAAGAGCAGATTAACGCCCTCCAGCAAATCCCGTTTTTTGTTGCCCACCGTCATGTCGCGCAGCAACATCAAACCCGCATCTTTGCCATCAATCTCGCCGGAGTGAATGCCCGCCTGCGCCAGGAAAATCGGTTTGCCGCTGGCGCGTAGCGCTGCCGGTGTGAACGCCCTTTCCCTCGAGGCAATCACCATCCAAATCTCGCGGCCTTCCGGGCTGGCGCCGAGTGAAATCATTTTCAACTCGGGTGCAGCCGCGCACAGCTTGCGCAACCATGATACAGTTTCGTCATAGCGCGGCGTCTTTACGAAGTCATTTTTTTCAGCGGGTGTGATCCAGGGATTATTTTGCGCGGCAATCAGCGCCTGGCTTTTGCCGTTCCAGGGCAATTCGGGAGGCAGAATGCCTTGTTGAGAGGCCTGGCCGAAAAGTTGAGTCGACAATAAAAAATTGGCTACCATCAACAATGCAAGCCCGGGTATAACGCCGACTAGAGTTTTTTTGCGCATCAATTCCTTCCTCCTTCACGTGTTCAAAATATCGGGCGTCAGCGAAATTTGCGAGAAGAGAGCTAGGCCCGAAAGCAAAATAAAAGCCGCATCTTGCAAACTGCGTAAAGCCAAAGCGCTTTTTGCAGATTATTTGAGAGAGAAAAATTGGAGGCCTCTCACCGCAACAATCTCTCTCTTTCCTCCATGCCGCGCAGGGCGGTAAACAGCAGGAAGACGCCGCAGCACAGCACGCCAATGCGATTCTGCCACATCCACAAATTCCAGGTTTCAGGATCGAGCTGGCGCGGCATGTCATAGGGATTAAAGTAGATGAAATAGCGCGGGGCTTCGAGCCCGTTGAAAAGCATCATCGCCACAAATATCACCCCGGCCGAAACCATGCCCGCCGCCAGGCTGCTGCGAAATTTTATGGCAAAGTAAAGCGTCATGGCGCCGACAAAAAATGCCGGCACAAAGCCGTGCACGGCCAGCGGAAGGATCGGAACCTCGGTGATGGTAAAAAATGCCAGCGTGCTCAGGACTACAGCCAAGATCAGCAAAATGGCATTGAGCGCGCCCAGGCGCAGCAGCCAGACTTTGTAGCGCGAGCCGGCGGTGGTAAACATGACTTCGAGCGTGCGATTGTCTTTTTCACTCGTGATGAGCTGCATGTTCAAGTAGATGGCCAGAGCGGACAAGGGCATCTGCAACAACAACGGCAAAACCTCTTCGACCGACATGCGGTCCAGCATCTCCTGATTGTAATTGATCGCATAGACCACGATCCAGTAAATCAACAAGCCGGCCATGAACCAGAGAAACTTGTGCGAAAAAATGATGCGCGCTTGCAGGCGAAAGATTTCCCACGCAATGGCGAGCTTGGCGCGCAGGGCCAGTTCGGCAAAACGAAGATAACGAATGTTTGAATGGCGCGATGATTGGATGGAAGAGAGCGATGACTCTGTTTTGGTCAGCATGGGCAATTCTCAGATTCAGGGTTTGCCAGCATTACACCTGATTTTGTCCGGCGCGCATTATTTTCAAACGCCGTTGGCGCCATTCTGCGCTTTGCTGGTTTGCAGCAAATAAACATAAGCG
>SZPB01000574.1 GCA_030263535.1 Cytophagia bacterium CHB2 | reverse complement strand
CTTTTCTTTGATTCTTCCGGTCCCGCGCACCCTGTGACAAGCGCGACCAATCTCATGATCGCCTCCTCGAATACTACGCGCAATGAAGTGTGGTATAATCTGCTGCTGCTCACGAGCTTGCCGAAGACGGGCGGCCCGGCTCCGCAAGAACACCTCGCGCAAGGCGCCATTGAGGATTACAAATTCTCC
Source organism: Cytophagia bacterium CHB2 (assembly GCA_030263535.1). NCBI lineage: Bacteria > Pseudomonadati > Bacteroidota > Cytophagia > Cytophagia bacterium CHB2. The sequence continues at coordinate 2,437 of SZPB01000574.1, read as the reverse complement.
GCAGAAGTTTATCCTAATCCCTTCAACCCGGAGACCACGATTCGCTTCCGTCTCGATCAGCCGGCGAGCGTCAAGTTGCAAATCTTCAACGTGAACGGCCAGCTCGTGCGCACCTTGATCAATAGAGACCTCAACCCGGGCGAACATTTGCAGCGTTGGAATGGCCGCAATCAAGCCGGCTTGCCGGTGTCCTCGGGCATGTACATCCTGCGTTTGCAATACGGCGATCGCATCACCACTGCCCGGATGCAATTACTCAAGTAAGCTTGCTGAATTTTTATAAAAGCAAAAACGCTCACGGAAAACATGTTTTTCGTGAGCGTTTGTATTTTAGCGACGGGTGTTTGTTCTCAAAACTGCCTTCGTTCGAATCCTTCGCAAGCTTTCACAGTTTTGCCGAGGCGGGTGATGGCCCAGTAATGCTCATATCCGTCAATGCGCGGTTCAGGATCAAAAAACGTGCTGAGCACGCCAAGAGATTCCCAGCAACCTTTGGTCAGCCCGGCCTTGATCAAGAACCATGGGATGATGTTGGAATGTGAAACCAGCACCACGGCTTGGTCGGGTTTGAATCGCTTAATCAAATCCGCATAAAACGCGGCAATCTCCGCGGTGTCGACGCATGCGGTCGCAACCGTTACGGGGGCGTTTACTTTTTGTGAGATGACCAGAGCCGTGTGCAGCGTGCGCGTCGTCGCGCTGCTGAAAATGGCCGCGATTTCACCAGCTTTGAATTGCGCCGCAACACGTTCCGCGGTGGCAATCCCTTCCGCACTCAACGGCTGAAAGCGATCCAGTTCTCCCGCTTCAAACCAGCCGTCAAGTTTTTCAGCATGACGGACAAGATAAATCTTCGGCTGCGCGAGTGCCTCTGCAACAACGGACAATCCCAGTAGAAGTATAAACAAGACAAGGCGAAATCTCTTCATCAAACGTCCTTTCAGTTTTGCGCAGAACTAATTTGTTCTCATCATGGCCGGCTCACCTTCGAGCCAGTACGGCTTTGCCAGCTTTTTCTCCACCGGCAAGATTTGATCGAGCGAGTTGGCGTCATACATCAAGCCGTTTTTCATGAAATATTGAATTGAATTCGTGTATTGGATATTTTCCAGCAGATTTTTCTCCAGCACCAACACGTCCGCGAGCTTGCCCACTTCCAGCGAGCCTAAATCTTTCTGAAAACCGATGGCTTCTGCACCGAAAATCGTGGCGCAACGCAACGCTTGCATCGGCGTCATGCCGCCGGATTGCACCGACCACAATTCCCAGTGATAACCCAGAAGACCATGCAGCGGAGCTCACGAACAGCAAACCTCACTTCAAAAATACTCGCCGCAATTCTTCCACCGCGACGCGATTCGTCACAAAATACTTCTCCTCACCAGAAAGTCCGGCATTGCCAAACTTCACCTGCGGCCGGTTGCACGTGGAAGAATCGACTTTAGTCATAGTGAGAGAGGCATGCACTTGCTCGCAGCCGGTGCGGCTGAGTATATCTGCTATGGTAAAGCGATTGATCCCACCCGCCGGCAAAATTTGAATGCGTCCGGCAGCCTGCTCGATGCGTTCGGCGATGCGAGTCGCGCCGTTATACGCGCTGCTCTCCTGCCCGGACGTCAACACCCGCGTCACACCCAAATCGATCAACTGTTCGAGCGCAACCCTCGCATCAGGCGTAACATCAAATGCGCGGTGAAACACGATTTCACGGCCAGCAGCTTGTTGAATAATGCTCGCACAACGTGGCTGGTCGATCGTACCGTCTTCATGCAAAATGCCGAAGGCAATGCCCTCCGCGCCATGCGCCAGCGCCAACTCAACCTCGCGTTGCATGACGGTGAATTCGCTTGCGCTGTAGCAAAAACCGGCTGGTCGCGGACGTATCATGACGATGATCGGAATGCGCAGCGCTTGCCGGGCTTCCTGCAACAATCCGAGTGAAGGCGTGAGTCCACCGAGCGACAAGGCAGAGTTCAACTCCACGCGATCCGCGCCGCCCTCCTGCGCGGCCTGGCAATCTTCCAGCGAGGCCGTGCAGATTTCGAGGAGGATTCTCTTGCCCTTCGAGATCATGGCAATATTATTGACAAAGATTTTATTTTTTGCTGAAGGCGATTACCCCACGCTCAAACGGCAGGCAATGCTTACTGCGATTCTTTTTCGAGAAAACGGGCGATTTCGTCAACAAGGTTTGTAGCTGATTGACGTAGCTGGGCCACTTCTTCGGCAGTAAAATCAGGGAAGTCAGTATAGTCCCCTCCTTGGCGCGAATCAAACATGTAGCGAAAAAGCTCTCCCAACTCTTTGCGAACGACGCCGGTTTTGACGAAATGTTGATTGAATAAAGCGATAACACCGGAGTGTTTAGACGCCTTCAACGCTTTCGTCTCCAGCAACGCACTCACTGCATAAAAGCAGCCATAATAAAGTCGGTTTA
>SZPB01000573.1 GCA_030263535.1 Cytophagia bacterium CHB2 | reverse complement strand
CATTCACAAAATAACCGACGGTTTCAATCGCGAGGCCGGGCGCAAAATTATTGTAGGCCACTAAACTGTCAGCGAGCGCGACAAAGCTGTGATGGTCGGGCGTGATCTCACTCGCGTAGCCCCAGGGATAAATCATCAAATTGCCGAACGAATGATACGACAACGAAGCGCGAAAACGCCGGGCGGAAACGAAGTCGCGAATGGCGGCAATCTCCGGCTCGGAAAACGCCTCGCTGCCGCGATACGTTGCTGCGTTCGGATTGGGGCTGGAACCGATGTCATTCAACCCCCATTTGAAGCCGTAATTGCGATTCAAGTCCACGCCAAACGTGCCGTCGCTGTTGCGGCGGCGATTCTTGCGCCACCATAAATCAGAATTAAAAACATACTCCAGCCCATCGGGATTGACAACCGGGATCAGCCAGATTTGGCGATGGTTGACGAGATACGTGATTTCGGGATCCTGGCCGTAACCCGTGAGCAGCGTGTGCATGAAATCGAGCACGATGCCCGGCGTGATGATCTCGCGCGCATGATGCAGGGCCATGATCAACACTTCCGGCTCGTCTTCGTCCCGCGCCACATGATCTGAAATCTTGACTGCCCAGAGATCGCGCTCCGCGAGGTTTTGTGTTTTCTCCCAGCTATCGCCGATATCGACAAGTTGCATCAGCTCGGGATAAATCGCCTGCGCAATCACCAGTTCCTCAAGCGTGCGCTCGTAGTCAAAAAAATGATCGAGGTAATCGCTCGCGCGCAGCGCTTGCGCATAGGTCTCGAGATTGGCAATATTGATTTGGTATGGAATGCCGAGGCGGCGCAGCGCTTCCAGCTCTTCGGCATGCAGAATCACTTCAAAAACGCCGGATTGGGGATGCGCCTCCGCAATATCAAAGCCGGCAGTCAAAAAGTTCTGTAAGGTTTTTGCGGACAGCGCCGGAGCGGAAATCTCAACCAGCGCGCGCGGCGGGCGGGAATACTGCTGTGCGGCGGCAGGAATGCCATCATAAAAAATGCAGAACAATAAAGCGGCAAAACCGAAACGGCAAAGGCGGGTCATGAAAACGTTCCTCACGAGATGAGCGTCACAAGCAACCGGCAGGATTCAACGATGAAGGACGCGCAATTGTTGCGTTTTTCTTGCGGGAAATTTATTTGCTTCTCGCCGTTGAGAAACTTATTTTAGCGCATTATTTTCGCGGGCCGGCCTTGCCTTTGATTTTCTCAATTGCAGCGCGCGCCGCCTGCCGCACGAATTCATTGGGGTCGTCTTTCGCCTTGTAGAGAGCGGGCAACCCCTTCGGATCGGCCAAATCACCGAGTGCTTCTGCGGCTTGATAGCGCAGTTTCCAATTGCTGTTTTGTGCGGCAACCACGATGGCGGGCAGCGCTTTTTCGTTGCCGGTCAATCCCAGCGTGACAATTGCCAGGCCGCGTGTAAACGCATCTTCAATATCGGCGTTTTTCATCGCAAGATCGCGGCCGCTGGCACTGCCGCGTTTCGCCAGAATCATCGCAGCCAGCAGGCGGGTGGACAGCGATTTGCCCGGGTCCGCCAACAGTTGCTGAAACTTGGGCGAGATGTCATGCCATAAACCGGGATTGAGTCCGCCGATTTCGGCGATTGACAAGCCGGCATTGCCGCGCACCTCGGGATTTTCACGGTTGTCGGCGATGCGTAGATACAGCGCGTCAGTAACATCCGAGCGCGGATAAGCGGAGAGCGCACGCGCCACCGCGGCACGCACCAAGTCGTCGCCGTTGGTCAACTTTTTGAGCAGCGGCGGCAGCGCTTGTTGATTGCGCAATTGCGCCAGAACCTTGACGCTTGCTTGTTGCACGCCGGTGGCCGGATCGTTCTCCATGAGAGCAACAAAAAATTTGGTTTCGGTGGGCGCTGCCATGCCGCCGAGCAGATCGACCATTTGCGCGCGCATGTAGTCGTCATGCTCGCGCCGGCTTTCATCCGGCATAATCTCGCGCCTGGCTTCGGGCATGGTGAGCATGCTTTCGCGCATCGCGGTGGCGCGCGGGTTGCCGGTGCGGGAATAGCAGCGCCACAGCAGCAACGTGGCAGCCGGGTCCTCGTGGTTGCGTGACAGAAAACCTTCGAGCAGCTCGATGGCGCGGCCCAACGGATCGGCAAATTCCACGGTCACGGAGGGATCGGATTCCCGCGAACGTTCATAAAGCTGTTTCGCCTCGTCATAGTCGCTGTTGCCGCAAGCGGAGAATAAGAGAAGAGTCGATAAAAAAAGCAGGCGTCGTATCACAAGCATCAGGCATAACTTTCTTGAATGGAACGGGCGTCAATCGTTTGAACATGCGAACAGCTTAATCGTCGTGGCTTCGACAGGCTTCGACAAGCTCAGCCTGCGGCGACCGGCTCAGCCTGCGGCGACCGGCTCAGCCTGCGGCGACAAGCTCAGCCTGCGGCGACAAGCTCAGCCTGCGGCGACCGGCTCAGCCTGTGGCAGACTCAAGCCTGCGACGATAACCCGCACCCTGAGCTTGTCGAAGGGTAGCGGCGGGCTGGAACGGCCCTCAACTCCAAAGGTGTGACATATGGATTTCGTCGGCGTGTCGTTGGCTTTCACATACAAACCCAATATGCCACTCCTGTCGGAG
>SZPB01000572.1 GCA_030263535.1 Cytophagia bacterium CHB2 | reverse complement strand
GGCTTTTTGCTTTGGTATTTGATAAACGTGCGCGAACTACGGCCCGGTTTGTATGCCGATCAGCCAACCGATAAAATTTTTGGCAAGCGGGATCAAATCTTTGCCGCTCAAACTGGCCAGCGTTGCCAGCAAAATGGAAGAACTGTAAGCCGTAATCGTGGTGAAGCCGTGGACGGTGAGCAACTCGCGCCAGGAGAAGCCGAGCTTGCGCAATGTTCTCAAATCAAATGCGATCAACGCGAGCAGCAGCACATAAGCGAAGATTTGCACGATCTGAATCAAATGCCCTTGCTGGAGCAGCGGCTGTGAAAAAATCAGGCGTTGTGGAATCGTTGGAACCAGCAGGGCAATGGCAAACACCACGGCTTTGGCAAAACCGTCGCGGCCACGAATCATGTGAAAAAAGTAGCCGAAGACGAATGCCATCAAAATCCACGAGGAGGCGGCGAACAGCAAACTGCCGAGAAATTGCAGCAACGGATAATTCTCGAACTGCTGATTCTGAAAAATGTTGCCGAGCGTGCTGATTTGAAACGGAATCGACAAAACAATGCCGTATTTGACCGCAACTTTGGCATTCGCCCAGGGCCCAGGCTCGGGGCCGTGACCAAAGATTTGCCGTTTCGCTGCCATCTCACCCGCCGGCAGCGCGGCCTGAGTTTTGACGAGATGTTCCTGGCTTTCAGCAATTTTTTTCTGCATATCCGCCAGTGCAAGATCGCCCTGGGTATATTTTTTCTCCAGACTATTGCGCAAATTGTCCGACAACCGTCTTGCCTGCTTGCAATCGAGCAGGCGGCGCACCAGCTCAGAAGCTGAAAGGCTTGCCGCGCTTGCGCCGGCGGTTGCCGGTGAAACCAGCACCCACCGCTTGAAAATCAACCAACCGACGAGCAAAGGAAAAGGCACGAATAGCAGATTGGCGGTGCGGCCGGTGAGGTAATAGGCGAACAATATCGTGCCGATGCTGATCGCTTCCGCCTGCAAATCGAACCGATCGTGCGGGTTTGATTTGCGCAAAAAACTCAACAAGCCGATTAACAGGGCGTATGGCAGCAACATGTCAATGCGCGATGCCAGAAGCTGCAAATCACCGGCGTCGCTGGCCGCGCGCTCAGCGCCGGCGAGGTAGCGCATCGGCAGGCTGATCATGATAAACAGCGGCACGAGCCACCAGATTTTGGCGCTGCGCCAAAAACGCAAACTGGCGCTGTGCTGGCTGAGGCGGAGGGAAAGATTCGCAATTTGATAGAACAATATCGCCCCCACCGCGGTGATGATCAAACTCCAGACAAAACTATCCAAACGCGGCGGAATAAAAAACGGATACGTTTGAAATTGCTCCGTGATGAGATGGCGCAAAAACCGCGCAGTTGCTTCAATAATGATCGGCACCAGCGGCAGCAACAGCATGGCCCAACTGACTTTGATGCTCGTGCCCGCGCTCACCGACCGCCCCAAACCGATACGAATGAACCAATACAAAAAGAACCAGAACGTCAACATGCCCACAATGCCAAACAAACCCGCGCCCAACAAAAAATTATCAAATAACGAAGAGTCAAACCGCACCGAGCTGGTTTCCGGCTGCATGCGCACCAGAATGTAAAACAACGCCGCCGGTACGATCACCGCCAGCGGCCAAAACACCAGCCACCGCTGCAATTGCTTGATCACGCGTTTGCGCCACGTTGGCGCGCCCCGGCGCTGCAGATATGCATAATACAACGGGCGAAACAACAGCATGATGCCGATCGCGAAAAACGGATAAACCTGGCCGACCGCGGTGACAGTTTGCACCACATCGTCTTCCACGGAAAAAAGCGAGAGCAGCGGCGCCACAAAACCCAGGCTGACGGAAAACACCGGCAAGCACAACAGCGCGAGATGAAAAATCAAAAACGTCATGGTCACGGCATAAAGCATTTGATGAAAGCCGGTACGCTCTTCCCCGGCGCGGCTGCGCAAAATCCACAGCAGCCAGAGAAACGGAATTGCCGAAAGCAGGGCTTCCAAAATATGCGCGACTTTTCTGGGGATCAAATTCTGCAAGTAGGTAAGCTGCGGCACCAAGCCGCGCGGTTCGTCGGGCGCGGACGCGCCGCTCGCATTCAGCGCGGGAACAGCGGGACTCCTAACATCAAGCAGCCTGTTGTCCGAAAATTTGCGCAGCGCGCCGCCGTACCAGACATAAGTTTGAGATGAATCCAACTCGCTGGAGGCGTCGGGGTCGTGCAAGAGCTTCACGTGCTGGGCCGCTAGCAATTCGACCCGCAGCGTATCATCGCTCGCGGCCAGGGGATATTGATTGAGGGCGTTCGCGCGGGAGAATTCCAGCCATTTGCCGGCGGCTGGAATGCCGCCGGTAATCTTCAGCCTAACGCCGTCTTCGGTAACTTTGAGAAAATCTTGCCGCTTCGCCTCAGTTGCAACGCGCCACGGAACAAGACGAATGCCCAAAAACTCCTCGGCAAATTCTTCAGCATTAATCAAATCTTCCTCGACCCACTCGCGCAACGCGGTGTTTTCGGGCAAGCGGGCCTGCGCTTGCAATTCATATCTTTGATCTTCCCAAATCGTCAACGTGATGCGGCGGCCCAGCGCAAGCCGGCCATAGCTTTGCAAAGCTTC
>SZPB01000571.1 GCA_030263535.1 Cytophagia bacterium CHB2 | reverse complement strand
AAATTACAATTAATGATTGGCTTTCTCCGAACAACGCAAAATCCGCGCGTTGGAATTTAGGCAGCGTGATTTCTGCGCCAAACGAACGTTCTTCATTCATGATGCAACATTCTGCCAGCGCAACCGCCAATCCCCCATCCGCAACATCGTGTGCCGAACTGAGCAAACGCTGATGAATGAGCGCAAGGCAGGCGGACTGCACGGCTTTTTCCTTTTGAAGATCGAGCGCCGGGCAATCGCCGGCAACCTGACCGTGAATGACTTTCAAATACTCGCTGCCGCCCACTTCTTCAAGATTTGTGCCGAGTAAGGCAATCTCATCGCCCGCTTGTTTGAAGCTCGCCGTCGTCGCGTATGCGACATCATCTAAAATTCCGAGCATACCAATCACCGGAGTTGGATAAACCGCAGCCGTCGGACTCTCATTATAAAAACTCACATTGCCGCCGGTCACCGGCGTTTCCAGCACGCGGCAAGCTTCTCCAATGCCGGCGATGGCTTCTTGAAATTGCCAGTAATTCTCCGGTTTGTAGGGGTTGCCAAAATTCAAACAGTTTGTGATCGCAACCGGCCGTCCGCCGGTGACGGCCACATTGCGCGCCGACTCGGCGACGGCAATTGCCGCGCCCCGGCGAGGGTTGAGATAAACATAACGGCCATTGCAATCCGTTTTGAGTGCAATGGCTTTTCTTGTTCCTTTGATGCGAATCACCGCCGCGTCGCCGCCGGGCATAATCACGGTGTTGCTGCGCACGGTGGAATCATATTGTTGGTAAATCCAACGCTTGTTCGCAATATTCGGCGCGCTGAGAAGCTGCAGCAGTGTTTCATCGAGATGTTTCGGAGGACGGAGCGTCGCCGCCTCGAACGCGCGCGTCGTTTTCAGATAAGCCGGCGCCTTTGCTTCCCGCACGTAAACCGGTGCGCCGCCGCCCAACACCAAAGTTTCAGCAGGAATCTCAGCCACAATCCGTCCATTTATTTTGACATGCAGCACATTGTCCGATTTTACTTCGCCAATCTTTGCCGCATGCAAATCCCATTTGCGGCAAATATCGGCAATCGCCTGCTCATTGCCGGGTTTTGCCACCACTAGCATGCGTTCTTGTGATTCCGACAGCATGATCTCATACGGCGTCATACCCGCTTCGCGCAACGGCACGTTTTCAAGATTGACTTCCATGCCGTGTTTCCCGCGCGCCGACATTTCCGAGGTTGAGCACGTGATGCCGGCGGCGCCCATGTCTTGAATGCCGACGATCAAATCGGCGCGAATCATTTCTAAGGTGGCTTCGAGCAGAAGTTTTTCGGCGAAAGGATCGCCGACCTGCACCTGCGGGCGTTTGCTTTCGCTTTCCTCTGAGATTTCCTCGCTGGCAAACGTTGCGCCGTGAATACCGTCGCGGCCGGTTGCCGAGCCGATCAAAATGACACGATTGCCCGCCCCGGCTGCAACGGCCTTGGCGATGCGATCGTGTTTAACGAGACCAACCGCCATCGCATTAACCAGCGGATTATCGCGATAGCAATCTTCGAAATAAACCTCGCCGGCAACGGTCGGCACGCCAAAGCAATTGCCATAATCACCGATGCCTTTAACCACGCCTTTGACAAGATAACGCACGCGGCTGTCCTCAAGACTGCCGAAGCGCAACGAATTCAACGCGGCGATTGGGCGCGCGCCCATGGTAAAAATATCGCGCAATATACCGCCCACGCCCGTGGCCGCGCCTTGATACGGCTCCACCGCCGAGGGGTGGTTGTGGCTTTCAATTTTAAAAGCAATCGCCAGGCCGTCGCCAATATCGACAACGCCGGCGTTTTCTTCGCCTGCCTTCACCAACAGCGCTTTGCCCTCGCGCGGCAGTTTTTTCAATTGTGCGATGGAATTTTTGTAGCTGCAATGCTCCGACCACATCACGGAAAAAATACCCAACTCGGTAAACGTCGGCGTGCGGCCGAGGATTTGCAGAATGCGCGCATACTCTTCGGCATTCAAACCGTGCTGTTGCGCCAACTCGACGGTCACATTCGGTTCTGTCATGTTCAAAATTGCACCCTGGTTTCATGCGCTTTTTCGAATTTTTTGTAACTGGAATAAGTCGGTTTTATTGTTAGTCGAATGATGTAAGTTCCGGCCTTCATCGGCTGATGATTTTGCGTCACGTGTGGAGGAATTTCTGAAGTAATCACCTGCCACGTGCCATCGAATAATTCCCGCCTCTCGCCGGAAAAGCGAAGAATATTCTCCATCGGTTTCGCCAGCGGTTTCTTCGCGGCATCAAGAATTTCGAGCGTGACATAACTGGGCTCCGTCAGAAAATACGTTAGCGAAAGAAACGCAGGATTGCCTTCGATCACGGCATGCACGTCACGAATATCGGCGCCAACCCAATAATATTGCACCGCCTCGCGCTCGGCGATGATAACCTGGCCGAAACGCTTGTAAATCGCCAGGCCGCGCGGCTCGTTGAATTCCTTTTCACCGCTGCCCCGCCGCCCGAAACTGGTGAGATAATTCAAATCGCGGTCAAACTTGTGCAGGCAATGATTCGCGATGTCCGTCACATAGATATTGCTGTAGTAATCAATCGCAGCGTAAGCTAATCTGGCATTCGGCTTCTTGAGGCTGGTCATGGATTTG
>SZPB01000570.1 GCA_030263535.1 Cytophagia bacterium CHB2 | reverse complement strand
AACATTGGTTGACGCAAACGTGGCCTGGAACCCGACGCTGTGCATCTACGAAGCTTCGCGTGATTTGCAGCGCGCCCTCACGCAACCGTGGTTCAAAGATTATTTGCATCCCGCGCTCGAAGCCTTTTTCACGCCGAATCCGGAATATCACGGTTCATTTTTCTTCGGCTGGACCAACACCGATGAAGTTTTCTGGAAGGAAAACTATCGCATTTGGATGCAAGCGGTGAAGGATTTTGCGGCCATGGGCGGCATTGTGACCACCGGCGAGGATGCGGGTTTTATTTATCAAATGTACGGCTTCGGCTATCTGCGCGAATTGGAATTGCATGAAGAAGCGGGCTTTCAGCCGCTCGAAGTGATTCAGCATGCCACCAGCAACGGCGCATGGGTGCTGGGCAAAGCAAACGAGCTGGGCCGCTTGAAAACCGGTTATCTTGCAGATATGATCGTGGTGGACGGCAATCCTCTGGAGAACTTGCATATTCTTTTTCCCACCGGCATCAACCCGACATTGGACAAGCAACGGGGCGAGCACGGCGGCATTGCGTGGACGATTAAAGACGGCATTCCGTATCACGCGCCCACGCTGTTTGCGGAGGTGCGTGAAATCGTCAAAGCCGCGCGCGCGAAGCAACAAACAGATTGAAGTCGTTCGTGTGTTCGGGTGATGAGTCTTTGGGCATAAGGCATCGTAAGTCTGCGCAAAATGCCAAAAATCATTTCGTGGATAGAACCTTAATTTTGTGTGCTGAGATATGACAAGAAAGAATCGATAATCGCCTTAAACAAACCGCAAAGCGGTGGCATGTTTATAGTGAAATCCGCCCCACCGCTCTTCAAAACTCCGAAGGAGTGAAATGTAGCACGGGCTCGATTTTGAATCTTGATCTTTCGATGAAAAGAACATGCCACTCCTTTCGGAGTTTGTAGAAACGGCGTGCGCGCATGACTATAACCATTTCACTCCTCGGAGTTGCCGGCAAGTTCTCGTGCAAAATTTTTTGTGCCTTACCAAAGTGGAGACATTTTTGAAAACTTTTGATTGCTGCTTTTTCGCGTAGTAGACAACGCGTTAGAGTTCATCTTGATGACAGGATTGACATGCGAAAGCTAACCTTCAGCGTTATAGTCATTCTAACCTTTGCAGACCTCTTTGGCCTCTCAAATGCCAGAGCGCAAAGCGTGGTGTTGGACTTTTCCTTTGGCGCAATTTATCCGGCGCAGACGGCCGGTGGGCTTTATCCCGGCGTGACGCTGCACAAGACGATCAAGAAGCGCGGTGTCTTGCAAATGGATCTCGGCGTAGGGGCGGCATATTATCAACGCAATTATTCGGATTTGGCGATTGTCGAGCCATATCTGAATCCGAACTCCGGCTCAGCTTTGCCCTTTGCAGAGGTGAAGTTCTCGCGCAAGCTCGTGCCGATTTCATTCAAACCGACGTTCAAGATTTCATTCATTGAACGCAGCTTGCCCAAGTTGCGGCCTGTGCGCGGTGCGGCGCGCGCCGGCATGGAAAGCACTTCTGATATCAAAGACACCGGCGTTTTTCTGCGGCCGCATGTGAGCTATTATCGCTTATCCAGTGAAGAATCGAATGAGGTGAACAGCAGCAGCATTTCACGCACCTACAAGGACTGGGGCTGGGGCAGCGAGCTGGGCTTTTATCTCACCATGACCAACAAGGTTTCAACCAGCATCTCCGTGCTGTACAACCGCGCTGCGCTCGATCGCGAGGAAAACGAAGAACCGGCCGGCTTGCCGGTTGATACAGTGGTCAAGCTCCATGGGGTCGGATTTCTGTTGAGCGTCGGGATGGGATTTTGATATGCTTGAGTTTTTGTATCAGATCGATGTCGCCGTATTCTTCTTTGTTAATCACAACCTGCAAAACAGTTTTTTTGATTGGCTGATGCCGATTGTTACTGAGCAGCGCAATTGGTTTCCGGTGTTTGCCGTGGTTTATGTTTGGCTGTGGTGGAAAGGCGGCAAAACCGGACGCACGGCCGCGCTGCTGATCATTCCGGTAGTAGTATTGAGTGATCAGCTCTCCTCTGCAGCGTTAAAACCGTTTTTTCAGCGTGTGCGTCCCTGCGTTGCGCTGGAGGGTGTAAACGCGATAACCGGCATCAGCACGTCGTTTTCGTTTCCCTCCTCGCACGCCGTGAATTCATTTGCGGCGGCCATGCTATTCACGCATTTTTATCCCGCGCAAAAATGGCCGTTGTTCATCTGCGCGTTTCTCTCGGGCTTCTCGCGCATTTATCTCGGCAAACATTATCCGTTCGACGTTATCGGCGGAGCCGTGATGGGCGTGTTGTGCGCGCTGGTCGTGATTAAAACTTATGAAATAGGCTCTGCCTGGAAGCATAGTCGTTCAGAATAATAACTTTCACGGTGAGGTTTTGCTTGCGGTATTATTTCTGCCGCCTAGGACACGAAATGGTAGAACTTTCCGAATTGCGATGCCCCACAGCACCGCACATTTGTTGTGAGGAAGATACTGCCATATCGTTCACGAACATCCACAAAAGTTTTATTTTCCGTGCAGCACCAGCGTGTCATGCGTATTGTGCCCGACGATGAAAACCTCCTTGCCGTCGGTCCAAATGCCGGTGTAGGTCGGCACGTCCGGCGCTTCGAATTGCGTGAAC
>SZPB01000569.1 GCA_030263535.1 Cytophagia bacterium CHB2 | reverse complement strand
ATGACCAGCAGTGTGCGGTTCGGCCCGACCTCGTCGCTGAGTTGCTGAAGCTGGTCGTGATTCAAATTCTGCGTCGTCACGTAAATGAAATCCTGCTCGGTCGAATGGCCGTGCTGCCAATAAACCGTGTCGCTCGGCGCGTAGATGAAGCCTTCGAGCTTGCAAACCGCCTCGGCCAACATGGCGGCTTGGTATTGTTTGTTGATTACCCAATTACCCCACTTGTCTTTTTCCAATAGCGAGGGCGCGAGACGATAATAACGAAACCCGCCGCCGCCTTTCCAATTGACCGCCTCGGTAATGCCGCCGGGGTCTTGTCCATCAATCACTTTCTTCAATCGGGGAATGATGTGCGTATGACAATGCTCGCCCAATTCCACCATGATCCAGCGCCGGCCCATTTTGTGCGCCACTGCGCCGGTCGTGCCAGAGCCGGCGAAGGAGTCGAGGACCCAGTCGCCAGGCTGAGTAGAGATTTGAATTACCCTTTCAAGTAATCGTTCAGGTTTTGGAGTCGCAAAGGCATTGGTCAGTCCGAATAGTTTTTTTGATTCGGATGATGCCTCCCTAGTTGTCCCAACATCCTCGCCGAACCACACCGTTTCAGGCACCCGTCCCTCCTGATCCTGCAAGTAAATCTTGTGAACAATTCTTGTTTCGTGGTTTCGAAATATAATCTGGCCAGTTCTGATTTTCTCGGCCATTGTTTCTTTGCTCCACCGCCAACCTTTGGGTGGGGGCTTAATCACTTTTCCTGAGGGCGTGATGAGGTCATAAATTAGATTAGGGCGATATAGCGCATTTCGAACATCACCTGCTCTCCAGGGGCCTCGAGGATCGTTATCGGGATTCGAATAATTTGTATTGTGTTCTTCTCTGCGAGGTAAATCTCCTAGCACAAATGCCTCTGAACGCTGGTACGCCAGGAGGTAGTTATGGTGTACGGAAAATTTTCCCGAATATCCCTTCCCTTGAACACTATGTTGCCACACAACAGATCCGAGAAAATTAGGGCGCCCCAAAATTTCATCGCAGAGAATCTTGAGATAATGAACTTCGTTGTCATCAAGACAAATCCACATTGATCCATCCGGCTTCAACAAACGGGTGAGTATTTCTAATCGATCTCGCATTAAATTCAACCAAAGTGAGTGCTCGATACTGTCGTCGTATTGTTCCCAAGCCGCTCCTGTATTGTAAGGAGGATCAATGCAAACGCACTTGATTTTCCCCGCAAACTCCTGCTCCAGCGCTTTGAGAGCGAGGAGATTGTCGCCGAAAATGAGGCGGTTGTCGAAGAAGTCGTTCTCACTCACGCGGTGCGGCGCGTGGCAGGATTTCTCCGCGTCTTCCAGCAAAATGCGCGGTTCCAGCTTGGGCCGGTTCTCTTTGCCAATCCAGGTGAGCTCGAGTTTGGTTTTTTTATTCATCCATTTTCCCGTTGAAGATCGTTTGGCAATGCCATCTGGGCTGCAATTTCTATAGGCGACAGACCTTTGTCTTGCATAAACCGCCAACGCCGTAGGCGTGAAATGTTTATAACCTCCCGCCCGCGCAACAACCCCAAACGCCATCGGCGTGGCATGTTGGCGCGTTTCATCGGGGTCGCAATCTGTCCATCGCCAGAGACATGATTTCATGTCACGTCTGCGACGTTTTTATTTTAGAACACGCATCGACCTATAAACATGCCACGCCTACGCGTTTTCTGAGATGAAAATGCCCCTTAACTAACTCGCCCATTTTGCCGGCACTGGCAAAATGGTATACTCATGCGATCACCTTGCCGGCGCCGGCAAAATGATAGGCCGGATTATTACCGGATTTCTCGCAAGAAATCATCGCGCGCTTAATGGCGTCTTCGAAACGGCGCCACTGGCTGTAACCCAGCATCGGCTGCAATTCGCGGGCATTCCAATATTCCGCGCCGTGCTGGTTGAGGTGTTTCAGGTCTTCAAAAGATTTTTCGCCCAACACCGCCAAAGTTTTTTTGCTCATCACTATCCCCTTTCTTTTCTTTAAAAGATTATGGTGGTAAATTGTTGATTTCTTGTTCGTCACTGGCATTAATTTTCATATTTCGCTCAAAAAAATCAGACTTTAGCTCAGTACAATCAATGACTTGATCATTTCGGTGATGTCACCGAAATGGTCAAAGCTTTGACAATACGGCATTTATATCAACTTCCACCGGATCGAAAACAACCTCGCCTGCGAAACGCGTTGTTGCAGCTTGCCCTCGATATCGCTAATGAGCTGCTCGCGCTGCCGGTCAATCTCATCTTGTGCGTCAAATAAAGAGCGCCGCTTTTGGCTGCGCTGCGCTTCGAGCGCTTTGATTTGTTTTTGTCCAGCCAGCTTTTCATCCAAAGTCAGCGCCGCAGTTGCAGCGCGCCGCGCCTCTTTAATCTGGCGATCCAGTTCTTTGATTTCGCGTTCGAGACCCACCTTCAAGTCATCAGCCCAGCCATCCAGCTTTTCGGCCTCGGCTTCGAGGAATGCGGCATTGCGATGTGAGATGGTCTGCTGAATCGCCTTTTGCTGTTGATGCAACAGGTCTTGTAGTTGGGGCATTTCATCGTTCACCGGCAATTCATTCGCGACCTGCGCGGGCAAAGAAAACATGCGGCGCGCGGCGGCGGCCTCCAGCAGTTGCCCGCCGTCCGTCATGCCGGCAATGA
>SZPB01000568.1 GCA_030263535.1 Cytophagia bacterium CHB2 | reverse complement strand
AATTATGTGACGAAGGATAACACATGGAGGGCTGAAAAAACCAACACCTAAGGCCAAACGAGTGGATTCTTCCTTAGGTACTTTAATCTTGTGAGGTAAAGTCCCTTGCGTGTCAGTTGGATCTAAGATTTGGACCAGGCTCTCGTCTCTTTTTAATTGGTACTTATGCTTTTCTCCTTTTTCATCCTGTATCTCAGCGATTAGATTTTCGGAAACGACTTCAGGCAATCCGCTAGGATTTCGAAGATCAAGCGTTAGTGTATAGCTAAAAGACTGAAACCGAAGCTCATTGTCTTTACCTGACTTAAAACGGATTACATCATCCAGAAAACTCATTTTTAGCCCAAGTTTTACTGGTTTAGCCTGTTCTCTCTCCCTCATAATTTTGTTTCGGACTTCCGCTATCCCACCCAAGTCATTTACAGCGAATTCGGCATTTTGACTAACCGCATTCTGAAGGAAACGCAAAGCCGAAATAAGATTTGTCTTGCCAGAGGCATTTGCTCCTACTATAAAATTCAAATGACCCAGTGGTAAGACCTGCTCAGGTGTTCCGAAACTTTTAAAACCTTCAATTCTAAGTTCAGTAATCATAGTAGACGCTCTCATGTTTTAAAAGACTTGAATATACTTTGAATGTCTTACTGATGTTCGGTATTTAACTTGACAAGAATAACCTTGATTTTGCAGGCTAAAATCTGTCAAGTCAACTCGCGATCGTCAGTAGTATAGGATCTCGCACCGCGCGGCGCAATCGCGTCAACAAATCTCCAAACGATTCCAACGGATTGCCGGTTTGTGTGAGATGTGCATTGAGCAATTTTGCCAGCCGGGCGATGCGATCGTAGGTTGCATAGCTTTCTCCGGCTAAGCGAGAGGGTAAGATCGAATTATTGGTAAGCAGTGGGTCGGCGTCCGCTGCAATCTCACCTCTGGCCACGGCGCGTTCGAAATCGACGGTGCCGGGAATGGGCGAAAAAGCCGCCAACCGTATGCCCACGCCGAGGGTGTGAACATAGGCCATGCTGCACAAAACCTCGTCAATCGGCTGGCCGGGCAGAGCCATCATAACATAAGCGTCCAACTCCTGTGGCCCAAAACCCGCGGCTTGCAGGTTTTGCACGCCGCGCGCGAACGTCTCATTGCTGACTTTTTTGCTCATATCGCGTTGGCGTTCGGCGTTGCCGCTTTCATATGCCAAACGAATGGTTTTGAATCGCGCGCGCTGCATGAGCTGCGCGGCGGCGGCATCGATAAATTTGACTTGCAGGCCATTCGGCGTATGAAAAGTCGCTTGAATTTGTTGCGCGATGATTTGTTCGCACAGCGGCAGGAAATGATGATCGCGATTGGTGAGCAGAGCATCATCGTAAAATGCGAATTCGCGCACACCGAGACCGTGATGCAGCCAGTCCAACTCAGCCATAATATTTGTGACAGAACGCCAGCGATAGTTCCCTGAAACAAGACGCGAAGCGCAGAAAGTGCATTTCAGCGGGCAGCCGCGCGAAGTCATGAGCGTGGCATAGTGGAGATTCGTATAAAGATCGAATGCCGGCCACGGCAAGTCATCTAAATTCTTGATTGATCCACCGGAGATGATTTGAGCTGATTCTCCATTGCCTGTAATGCGCTGGCGCCCGCCCAATTTTTCAACTAAAGAGGCGATAAACAATTCGGCTTCACCGCTGACAATCACATCCACGCCCGAAGTTTGCCGGGCATGCTCGCTGCATAGCGTTGCATAAATGCCGCCGAGCACAATGGGAATGCCGGGAAACAATTTGCGTAAAGCTGCAATTGTTTCTTGCAATCCGGGATACCAATACGTCATGCCGCTGGTGATCAGAATTACGTCGGGGCGCGGCTCTTCCAAGCAAAGCTTGCGAAACAGTTCCAACGGCAGGCCATAGCGTGCCAATTTGCGCGGAATGTTGGCGTAGACTTTGGGTTTGGCAACCGGTTGGCGCACGAACTTTCCCGTGCTCCAGCGCCGATTTTGCGTGTGTGTTTGGCCTTGCCACCGCAACAACGCCGGATGCGAACGATCCATGCAATCCACCAGGCGAACGGCATAACCGGCTTGCCGCAACACCGCCGCGAGGTAAAGCAAGCCCATCGGCTTCATCCAAAAATCATATGCCGCAAAATCGGTTACCCAGGGATTAACGAGCAGGATTTTGGGTGAAAGCGAGTGCATTTAGCTGGCTATTTTATTTTGATGAGCGAGAATCGTGATCGCAGGACTGGGCTAATGAGTTTTGACATTCATGTTCGGTAATGTTCAGCCACGGCCTGGCCGTGGCTTGATCATAGTAGAAGCCGTGGCCGAACAAGCCGGAATTACTGCTTTTGAATTCAAAAAAAATTAGCGCGGAGCAGCTTTAAGAGTAGTTGTTTTTAGTTCTGAACGTCAAGCTTCGAGCCGGTGAGACGTTCATAGGCTTCTAAATACTTTTGACTCGTTGTTTGTACGACGTCGTGCGGCAAATCCGGCGCAGGCGGTTGTTTGCTCCATTGGATGGAAATGAGATAATCTCGCACGAATTGCTTGTCAAAGCTGGGTTGGCTGCTGCCCGGTTTATAACTTGCCATGGGCCAGAAGCGCGAAGAATCGGGCGTGAGCAGTTCATCAATAAGCATGAGCTTGCCTTCTTTTAGGCCGAATTCCATTTTGGTGTCGGCGAT
>SZPB01000567.1 GCA_030263535.1 Cytophagia bacterium CHB2 | reverse complement strand
ATCGACGACTTGTTCTACCGGGAGCACGTCGAGATTGCGGCCATAAACCGAGGCGTTGGAGCAATAGCTGCAATTATAGGGGCAGCCGTGGCTGGAGGAATACATGATCCACCGCATGCCGTGCAAGGCTTCGTAGCGATCATAATCCATGAGATCATAGCCGGGAATGCGGCTGGGCAGCTCAGCGACATGCGGATAATGGCGCGCCGGATTCCACTGGATGCCGTTACGATTTTTCCAGAGAATGCCAGTCACGTCTGCGAGCGAGGCGCCCTCGGAAAAACGCTGCGCCAATTCCAGCATGGTCATTTCGCCCTGGCGCAAAGCCACGACGTCGACGAACGAGGCGGCAAGGGTTTGCTCGGGCAAAATCGAGGGATGCCAGCCGCCCAGCACGATGGGGATATCAGGATACTTTTCCTTCACGGCGCGGCCCACGTGCACGGCGCCGTCGATCATGGAGCCGGTGATGAACGACATGCCCAGGCAGAGGGCATCATCCATTTCGCGCAACACGGCGTTGACGTAATCCGGCTCGAGCGCGGCATCGATAATTTTGACTTCATAGCCGGCGGTGACCAGCGGCCCGGCAATGGCGATGAGGGCGAGCGGCGGGCAGGCTTCATCACTGCCGTAGGAGGGAAAGAAGAAGACGATTTTCTTCTTGCGGGACATGGGAAGTCAATCCTTGCAGTTTGTCGTGATGCGTTAGTGTCTTTGTAGCGAAATCGCTGCCCCAAGAGACAAAGGATTTAACCACGGATTTTACAGATTACTGAGAAGAAATCAATCCGTGCTACAGATCTGCAACATTTTTTTAGCAAAGTTTTTGGGCCACGGATGCGCACTGATGAAACACGGATGTGAGCGAGATAATTTCCGTTTGAAAACTCACAACTGTTGTTCTTTAGACTATTTTCAAAAAATCTAGCAAAAATCCGTGAAGATCCGTGTTCATCCGTGGCTTCAAAAGCTTTGGTTGCGGATTTCTTGCTCCGTGAAATGCGTGGTTCGTTGCTTCTCTTTTTGGTTCCGGCTCGTTTGGACTGGAAATTATTACGCTCGAAAAATATCCAGGCCTGGCTCGCTAACTGCGGCGCGTTGCAGGCGATGCGCAATGCCGGCGGCCATCAGTTTATCAACGCCGTCGATTCTGATACGGGCGGTTGCCACCTTCGCGGCTGCGAAAAACGGAGCCATGTCCAAATCGCCGATTTGCGGCTGGCCGGCGATCATCACCAGGCGGATATCCGCGCGTTGCGCTGAAATGATGCACGCGAACGGATCTGCCTTTGTTGATCGAAAAACCGTCAAATCCGCGGGCAGATTTGCGGCGATGCGCCCGGCGTACGGCAGGCGCAGAATTTTCGCGGCATCACAGGTGATCATGCGAAACAGAGTTTTGGCATCAACTTGATTTGCAGCATGCGCGATTTTCAACTCCGCTAGAAAATCACGCTCGCCGCTCAAGCGTGAGTCGCTGCCGAGCGCAACCCGATGCGCTGCGGTAAATGCGGCTATGTTCGCGGTTTCTCCGAAAAGAAATTGATTCGAGGACGGGCACCAAATCAATGCTCCGCCGCTGTCGATCACACGCGCGTGATCGGCGGTTGTAAATCCAACGCCGTGGACGAGAACGGTGTTGGCGTGCAAACATTGCAATGCCTGTAACCGCGTCAACTCCGCTGCGGCCGCATCGTCAATGCCTTCGGCGAGGTGGATGATCCAGGGCCAATCGTGCGGCGTGCGACGGTAGCTGTTTGCAACTTTGTCGCCATCGATCAGCAGCGAGTGGCTGTAGCGAAAGTTTTTGACGACGCGCACCGGAAAGCCGTTGTCCAGCGCGCGATGCCAGGGATTGTGATGGCATACTGTCGTGACGCCGCTGAGCAAATTCTTGAGGCCGCCGATCCAGAGCCGATCGGCGAGGGGAATTGCCAATGGCCCGAGCAAATCCGGATCTGTTTCAAAGCGCGGCTGAAAGTCGGCAATCCACTCCGCGGCATTGCGATACTTCTCGCGCCATTTCAGGCGCTTGAAGCAGTTGAATTCGAGATGATCGTGGGCATTGATCAAGCCCGGCGCGATAAGGTCGCCATTGAGATCGACAATCAAATCGCCGTTGTGAGGCTGTGCGTCGGTTTCATCAAAGCGGCCGCGCTTCAAACGAAGTGAAGCGGCGATGATGCCATCCTCGTTTAGGACTCTGGCGTTGATGAAAGAAGTGGCGCGTTTTAATGGTAAGGCCATACGAAAAACAAAAGCGTACGCAAAGGTGCAAAGACGCAGAGAATCCGCGAAGAAAGACGTTGCGTGTTCTTTGTTGCTCTGCACATTGCGTGGGATTTCTTGCTATTTTCAAAAAAAGATTGGTTATGGACTACCCCGATTTTCAGACAAGCTGAAATCGGAAGCCCTGCGTGCAGCAATAAACCCGGCTGATTTGGAATACCACGAAGACACCTCGTACACTGTTACTTTGAAAAACATATCCATCCTTGTGTGTCATCCAGGAAGCTTGTGAAGTTGCAGGCAAATTGCCGAGTCCTTCACAGGATTCGTCTGAATGACATTTCGGATGAAGAAATCTCGGCGCTGAAATATCATTCCTGATTCGACTTGTCACGCCGCTATCGTTCCTACCGTTTGGGATTAATCTGACACCTTCCGACTTTGAGCTCAAATCTTTTTTTGTAAATAG
>SZPB01000566.1 GCA_030263535.1 Cytophagia bacterium CHB2 | reverse complement strand
GTGGGAACACTCAAAATAGGTAAACCATTCGCGATAACCGAACATCATTTCGCGCACGCGATAGGTTTGATGATGGCCGGCATGCCCGCAAATTTTGCACGTCATAAACCGTGTCGATCTTTTTCTTCCGAGGCCGTTGCCCCCAGCAACTTGCGATAAATTGAGCCATGCCGGAGCTCCTCCGCCATCGCGCCGACCTTCCAGTTGCGTTCCTTTTCGCGCTCATAGATCTCGCGGATAAATGCCCAGGCCGTGCTGAACATGGCGGCGAGAAAGACGAAAATCAACACGATGAGGGTGCGGTGCGGCCGCTTTTTCCGTTCCGGCGGCACGGCTTTGTCGAGCATTAACACGACGGGTGTGTCTTTGTTCTCATCGATCTTTGCCTGCTCGTACAACGGCAATAAAAATTCCATCAAACGATTTTGAATTTCGAAATCACGGAAGCGCCGGATGTATTCGGTTCCCAGCTCGGGCACGTCTTTGAATGGAACGAAAAAATTGAGCGAGGATTTGTTGAACCAGTCCTCCGTGCCGTATTTGATTTCGCTCAGTTTTCTGTTCATCTCGGCCAGTTCGAGCTGCAAGGCCTGCGCCCGGGGATTCTCCGCGCCGAACACGCGCTTGGCAATGTCGAACTCCATTTGCTTTTGCACCTGCGCCGATTTCAACTCAGCCGCGGCTTTGATCGCGCTTTCGGTTTGCTCGGGCAGCGCGTAGATGCCGTATTTTTGCTGAAAAACTTTCAGGCTGTCCTCGGCGCTGCGCAGATCGTCGATATTTTGGCGGTAGCGTTTTTCGATGAATTCGCGATTATTGCGCGCCTCGGTACTTCCCAATTGCCGGCTGATTTCGTTGAGCAACTCGACAAAATAATTTGCCATGTCAGCCGCGCGCTGCGGGCTTTTGTCGTAAACCGTAACCGTGATGTTGCCCTCGGTCGCAATATCAAATTCGACATTCTCGCTCAGAGTACGAATGGCCTCTTCAACAGAGTTCTTGCGGCTTTCATAAACCTTGACGAGATCGAACTTCTGCACCACGCGTTCCATGGCCGAGCGGCTTTGCAAAATCGCGATGTAGCTGTAGGCCTCCGACGAGCCGCCCAGGCGCACACCCAATCCCGCCAGGTTTTTGAACAGCGACGAAGCGCCGCCTTCCAACATGCTCAACAATCCGCCGGGACGTTTGGGCGGCAACACCGAGGCGGTGGCGGCATACCAATTCGGCATGAGCAACACGATGCCGGCAGTCAACACGCCGGTGATGAGAATGCTAAGCAGAATGACTTTGCGCCGCTTGAAAAGAACGTAGAGATAGTCGAACAAATAGTTTTGCTGGGGTTGCCCGTCTACCCGGTCATCAAGATTATAAGAATTGTTATTGTCTGTCATAAAAACTCACGTTTATCGTCTCACGGCCATCGCCGCGATTATAAGAGTTGCCACTTGCGAGAAAATCAAAAGGTTTTGGGTAAGCTTGACACGCCCGGCCAGCGGCACGATGATGGTATCACCCCGGCGCACTTCGAGATTTGCGCCTTTTTCCGTTTTGTTGGTGCCGTTCCGCACAACAGTGATGTTCTTCAAGTCTGCCATATCCTGCGTGCCGCCGGCGAAGCCGACATAATCGACGGCCTTATAGCCCTCGACATAGGGAATATTGCCGGAATTTTTCACCGCGCCGTGGACGTAAACATACTCCTTCACACTGGTGGCAATAATGCGATCGCCGTTTTCCAATTTCATGCTGCCGGAGATATGATGATCCGCGCCGTTGCCGAACAAATTCACCGGCATCGGCGGTTGCTCGCCGCGAATTAAATAAATCCTGTGCAGGTCGGTCCAGCGTTGAATGGCCCGCACGCGATAGAGCAGCTCGAGCACGGATTCATTTTTGGCAATTTGGTGCGGGCCAAGTTGACTGACCGTACCTTCAAGAAAAACCGTGTTACCCGTCAAGGCAATGCGAGGAACGTAGATGAGGTCGCCGCCACGCACATGAGGATCCTGGCTGATATCGCCTTCATAATAAAGCTTGTACATATCGAGCGTATCGATCGTGCCATCGGTGTGGCGCACTTCCACGCGGCGCTGGTCGGCCCAGTCCGTCCAACCTTCGGCTTGTTGGACAAAGTAAGAAATGCGATCAACAGCCGTGGCGTTGAACGAGCCGGGCGCCTGTACCTCACCGAAAATATGCGCGCGCACGAGCCGCAATTGCGTCAAGTCCGTTGTGACCGAGATGTTGCGAGGATTGTATTTGGCTTCGCAAGCGCGGCTGACCTCCGCTCGCACAGCTTCCAGGGTTTTATTGTTGACGTCAATCGTGCCGACGCTCGGAATGATGAGCCTTCCTTCCGGTGTGACGGAGGCGGAAATGCCGTTGTCGTCGCTTGAGGGTCCCCAAAAGCTGATGCGTAAAACATCTCCCGGGCCGACGCGGTAAACGGCGGGATCAACCGCGCCTTCGATGGCTTGTGGAATCGGCCGTTGTTCGCTTTGCCGTTGAAGATGTTTTGCAAGCTCTTTCTCGTCGATCTGCGGCGTATCTTTGGATTGGCCGGTGAGGAGGTTGGCAGCAACCAGAAGATTGAGAACGGTGAATTTCAGCAACTTCATATGTGTGAGAATGAACTCCTTGCAGTCAAGGTGGCGATAAATGGAGATTTTTTAAAGAGCGAAATATAGCGCTACCGCCCAAGCATGTCAAGCGGAT
>SZPB01000565.1 GCA_030263535.1 Cytophagia bacterium CHB2 | reverse complement strand
AGGCGCGAGCAGGACGCGTCGTAGTGTGCTTTTGATCGTTAAGACTTGTTAGAACTTTTGCCAATCATCGACAGCATATTTTTTAAGCGCGAGCTAACGTTTTGTTGGCCGGCGATGCTCTCCGCGCAATTCGCATTTTATGATTCCCTCAATGGCCTCTATTGGTCGCAAGTCGAACCCCCCAGTGGCGAACAATTTCAATACAGTCAACTCGTGCGTGAAGGCTTGGGCTACATGATTGGTTCCTCAGGCCATTTTTATGAGTATGATGATTCGCGTCCACAACCCTGGCGGCGCTTGCCGCTGCCGGAACCGAATGCGCCCGTGAAGTATTTCGCAGTTGCTTCGGATGATATCTGGGCGGTCTTCGCTGTTCCGGAAATCTTTAAGGAAGTTTTGTATCGTTGGGACGGCCAAAACTGGTCGCCGGCGTTCTCGCGCAACGTCTCAAACATACGCGATCTTTATTTTGTCTCGCCTGAGGAAGGCTGGCTGGCCGGCAGCTATGGCGAACTATGGCATTACCACCGCGGTCAATGGGAAAAGGAAAAAATCCCCACGTTCATTCATGTCAATCGCTTTGAACTCTCGCCGGACGGCCTCCTTTACGCCGCATGCGAAGCGCCGGGCCAGGCTGCTTTGCTCAAACGCGCACAAGGGGAGTGGCAAATGGTATCCTCGAATTTTGCCACCGATTTTGCGGTCATGGCTTTTACTCCTTCAAAGCGCCTGTTGTTGGGGAATTATAACCTTTCTGCCGCGCGCATGCGTTTCGACAACCTGGAGGCCTGGCAGGTGCCGATGAAAAGCATACAGTTTTTGCCGGACTTCGGTTACGGCGTCGATCTCTCGACGATTTATGCCTTTCAAGACACCGCGTTCACGCCGATCGTGCAGGCGCCGGTGCAGTTATCCGAAGTGCGGCTGTTCTCCAAAAGCTTCTCCTGGATTTTGGGCTCCGAGGGCATGATTCTCATGCCGCGTCCGCGCCCGGCTACTGCTTTTACCAAACCGATATCCGAACAGACGTTTGCGGCCGAAGTCGCGCCTCTCTCACGGGTCTACGGGCTTGCACTCTTGCCGGATAAATCCGCCAAATCAAAACGCGTATATTGCATTGCCACGGAAAATCGTAATGTGGTGTATGATTTTTTTCAAGATCAGAAAAATTTTGAGAAGCGCTTTTTTGATTTTGCCCCGGGCTTGAATTTGGCCGGCTCGGCTGCCTACGCCGATCGCTTTTCGGAGCACGGCCACACGTTTGCCAACTATGATCATGGTATCACCACGGGCGATTTGAACGGCGACGGCCGCGAGGATATTATCGTCACCAGCATGTACGGCTACCCCGCTGTTTATTTTGACAGCGGACATGATTATTACTTCGAGGCAACCGCTTATTCCGGCTTGAAAAAATGGGGCGATGTCCGGCAGCGGCCGATGCTGGCAAATTTATTCGATGCGGATCACGACGGCGATCTCGATTTGTTCATCGCCTGCCAATATCGCAGCAACGCGTTCTTCATCAATGATGGCCGCGGCCGCTTTACCGAAGTCACGCGCGAGGCGAATTTGATCACCGAGGGCGGCGGCATCGGCGCCTATGTTGCAGATTTCGATAGCGACGGCTGGGAAGACATTTACGTCACCTGCGCCAATCGCGGCAATCTGCTCTATCGCAATTTGGGTTCGCAGTCGGCCGATGGTTTGCCGCGCTTTCATGACGTAACCGGCGAAAGCGGCGCGGCTTGCTCGCCGGAGTCAAAACAATCTCAAGGCGCGGCGCTGGCGGATTATGACAATGACGGGGATATCGATATTTTCGTCTGTAATCTTGTGGAGAGCAATGCGCTTTTGCAAAATGACGGAGCCGGCCGTTTTCGCGACGTGACGCGGCCGGCGGGTTTGGCAGACAACGATCAAAGCATGGGCGCCGTGTTTTTTGATTTTGATCTTGACGGCCATCTCGACTTGTTCGTGTCGAATATCGGCGCGAACCGGCTTTACAAGAACGACGGCAAGGGCGGCTTTATCGAGTGCAGCAAGTATCTCGGCAATTTCAGAGGCGCGGCGAACTTGATGGAAGGCAGCAGGCGCTTGGGCGGTTACAGCACCGGCACGCTGGCTACGGATGTCGATGCTGACGGCGATTTCGATCTCATTGTGAGTAATTACGACGTGAATCTGGTCACCTACCGCAACGATATTCTCCGTTCCGGCGCGAGCCTCCAGATTATCCCTCAGGGAATTCTCAGCAATCGTTCTGCGGTCGGCGCCAAAGTTTTGCTTTATGAAAGCGACTCCCTGCGCGCTTCAAGCAAATTGGTGGGCATGCGTTTGATTGAGTCCGCGAATGGTTATGGCTGCAGCCCGGAAAAAATTGCGCATTTCACCGTCAGCCCGATGCACTCTTATCAAGCAAAAGTTATATTTCCGTCGGGCATTGTACATGATATATACGGCTTGCGCAGCGGCGAGCGCCGCGTCGTTGTAGAAGTCGAGGGTTGGGCCGGCAGCATCATGAAAGCGCGGCGCGCATTGGCGGATTTGTTTTTGGGGTATCGCAGCCGCGAACGTTATCTGGTGTTGCTGCTCGGAGCGCTGCTCTTTCTGGCATTGCTGTTTTTCGGCAAAATATTTTTGGGCGTCGCAGTGCATGATCGCCCCCGGCTTGCCGCAGTTTATGGCGTGAGCTTTTGGGCATGTCTCATGCTCCGGTTTGCCCAAAGC
>SZPB01000564.1 GCA_030263535.1 Cytophagia bacterium CHB2 | reverse complement strand
CGGTTGAAATCAAGCCGAGGAAAATCGCTGGGCAAACGATCGGGATACGTCAGGGCATATTGAATCGGCATGCGCATATCCGGCACGCTGAGTTGCGCTTTGATCGAGCCGTCAACGAATTCCACCATCGAATGAATGATGGATTGCGGGTGAATGACGACGTCGATTTTATCCAGCGACAATTCAAACAGCCAGAATGCTTCAATGACTTCCAGCCCCTTGTTCATCATGGTCGCCGAATCGATGGTGATTTTCGGCCCCATGCTCCAGTTGGGATGGTTAAGCGCTTCAGCGACAGTAATATTGGCAAAATCGTTGTGCGAACGTTCGCGAAACGGGCCGCCCGAGGCCGTGACAATCAAGCGTTGGATGCGTTCTTTCGGTTCGCCCAGCAGGCACTGCCACAAGGCGCTGTGCTCACTGTCAATCGGAACGAGATGGGCGCCATGCCGTTTGGCGCAGGCCATGACCAGCTCACCGCCGGTGACGAGTGTTTCTTTGTTGGCCAGCGCGACGGTTGTGCCGTTCTCCAACGCCCGTAATGTCGCGGGTAAGCCAGCAGAGCCGACCACGGCGTTGACCATCACGTCAATATCGTCGCGTCCGGCCAACTCCACCAGGGCGTCCAGACCGCACAAAAGTTCCACGCCCAATGCTTTAAAATCAGCGCGCAGTGTTGCAATATTTTTTTGCGGCGGCCGCACAATCGCAACCGCAGCCGGACGAAACCGCTGCGTTTGTTCAAACAACAGCGCGGCGTTGCTATGTGCAGCGAGATAGGCCACGTTGAACTCCGCCGGCAGACTTTCAACGACATTCAAGCAGTTGACGCCGATCGAGCCGGTGGAGCCTAAAATTCCAAGACGCTTCATGAATGAATCTGAACAGGCTTTGCACACATGACTACTGCACGTTACACGCGATTGCCGGTGCAACGTGCAGTTTTTGACTTCTACAATTTTATCTAAAGCTCAATCCGGCGCCCAGGCCAACAGCGGTGTAATCGCCGAAATTCGCGTCGATATTGACGCGCAACAAAGGCAGCAGCTTGAAGGCCAGGCCGACAGTGCCTTGCGGATAAACCGTATCATAATCCTTGTTGATATCCGGCGGCAATCCCGGAACATTCAGCGAGAGCGCTGTGCGATCAATGCCAGCGCCGCCATAGAGCGTGAGCAGCGCAAAATCCTTGCTGATGTACGCTTTCAGGCTGAGCGTAGACACCGAGCCGAAGTTGTACTGCTCCGGAACCAAAATGGTCTGATAGCCGCCCATAATCGTAATGTCAGGCGAGGCCAAATTTCCTCGGAGCAGGCCATATTTCAAACCGCCACCCAACAACGTTACGTTGCCGCCCGGATCGCCTTTCAACGGCAGGGTAAAAAAGCGGCCGTAGACCTCCAAATTTGCCGGCAGGCCAATGTTGCCGTGGAACATCGCGAAGGGCACATAGTCGACGCCTTCCAGCGGATCCTGCACCGTGGGGATAATGTCTTTAAATTCGTCGGGAATAGGCGTGAAAATGCCGCTGAGACGAACATCGACGCCGCCGACGCTGTGCAGCGCCGCCGTATTGATGAAACCCGAGCCGGCCAGCGAACTAAAAAGGTTCAGCAATGACTTGACTTGCTTGTCTAAATCCGATTGTTCCACGCTTCCCGCATCTATTTCCCACGCAAAATCCTGCGCCGTTACTTCTGCCGAAAATCCGATCACAGCCGCCAACATCAGGACAACGCCAAGCTTTCGCATAAATTTTCCTCCGAAAGATGGTTGGTGAGAATGCCGTATCGTTCGCGCCACGCTTCGGCTAATTCGTGCTCGTTCCGCTGCACGGCGCCATCTTGCAATTCGATTCCGAGTGTTTCCATAAAGCCACGCCGAATCGCCTGCGCGGCTTCTGAAAAGGTGATCACGCGACGGCAAAGACGCGCGAGCGTCGTCGTGTGTTCCAGCAGCCGGCTGCGCTCCGTTGCTATGGCAAAGGCGTCTCCTTTCAGAAAGTCCGGCAATAGTTCATGGCCGTCATGCAAGATAATCGAGCCATGCTGCAACACGCCTTCACGAAATCGCCGTTGCGCGCTGCCCACCACTTTCTTGCCTTCTGCAATGACTTCGTTGCGCGCGGCGCTGGCGAAGCACGACATGCGCAACGGCCGTCCGTCTTGTTGCATCCGCTCGCCCGGAGCAAACTTGGCCGGCGCGCCAAGCAGCGCCAAGCCGCCCACCAATGCCTCGCTGATTTTCTTATACAAATCCAACGGCAACATTTCATACCACGCATTCGCCGCCGGGATCATCACACTATATGTCAATTCGTCCGCGTGCAAAATGGCGCGCCCGGCAGTCGGGCGGCGCGCGACGTCAAAACCCGCGGCGCGGCATTTATCGAGATCGACTTCTCCGGCGTCTTGATGATAACCCAGCGAAATGCAGAACGGTTGCCAGCGAAAGAACCGCAGCGTCGGAATTGCGACAAAATTACCGCGCGCAATCGCAGCGTCAAGAGCCATATTGTAATCGCCCGCGGCCAAGCCAGTGTCAAGGAAGCGCCAGAGCATTATTTGAGTCTAAAAGTCACTGCTTGAGGTTGCGACACGATCATTGCATTTGAGTCTAGCTGAATTCGGTGAATCATATAAAACAACTGTAGTTTGGCAAAAATCAGTTCTTAGACATAGCCAGGTATTGGCTTTGGAAGCTTCCAGGCATTATATTTGTTGTCAACAGATCAATCTCGGAGA
>SZPB01000563.1 GCA_030263535.1 Cytophagia bacterium CHB2 | reverse complement strand
CGTGTCACACACCGCATTCCCGGTTCATTTGTTGCCATCATCGTGATGACGGCGATCGTTCATTTTTTTGATGTGCCTGTGGACACCATCGGCAGCCGTTTCGGCAGTGTGCCGAATAATTTGCCCGCGCCGCAGCTTCCTAGCATTAATTGGAAGCTGATCACCGAAGTGTTTTCCCCGGCGGTGACGATTGCCTTATTGGCCGCCATCGAATCGTTGCTTTCGGCGGTTGTGGCAGACGGCATGTTAGGCACGCGCCACCGCTCGAATATGGAATTGATCGCGCAAGGTGTCGGCAATATTTTCTCGCCACTCTTTGGCGGAATTCCTGCGACCGGTGCCATCGCGCGCACTGCGACAAATATCAAGAATGGCGGGCGCACCCCGGTGGCGGGCATGGTGCATGCGCTGGTCTTGTTGCTCATCATGTTGTTCTTCGGGCAATATGCTGCCCTGATTCCCATGCCTGTGCTCGCGGCGATCTTGATTTACGTGGCTTATAACATGAGTGAATGGCACATGTTCGTCAAGCTCATGCGCAGTCCGCGCAGCGACATTGTAGTCTTGTTCGCCACGTTTTTACTTACAGTTTTGATCGACTTGACCGTCGCGATTCAGGTGGGCGTTGTGCTGGCGGCTTTTCTTTTCTTGAATCGCATGTCGAACGTGACGCAAGCCAGCCTCATCACCAAAGAACTTCAGAGCGACGAAGAAGAGCTGGAAGATGATCCGAACGCGATCTCGCGCCGGGAGGTTCCAGCAGGCGTCGAGGTTTTTGAAATTCATGGGCCCTTGTTTTTTGGCGCGATTGAGCAATTCAAAGATACCATGCGCCTATTGGAGAAACCTCCTCAAGTGCTCATCTTGAACATTCGCCACGTCCTTGCCGTCGACGCCACCGCATTGCAGGCCCTTGAGATTGAAGTCGCAAATGCCCGAAAGAATGGCACGGCTTTTATTCTTTCCGGCGTCCACGCGCAACCGCTTTATGCCATGCAGCAATCAGGCCTGCTTGAAAAAATCGGCGAAGAAAACGTCTGCGGCAATATTGATGACGCTTTGAATCGTGCGCGCACCATTCTCGGGCTGCCGCAAGTGTCCCGCCCGGGACCTTTTGTTGCGACAGTCGCGCGGGAAAAGCATTTGGAGAAGAATTAAGCGAGGCCGGCTTGCACGAAGAGGCTTTGCCAAACTCGAAAAGACGTCATGCGCAAATCCGATTGATTAGAGAAGAGGAAGGAACCCCTTGAAAAGCTTCAAAACGAAGTACGGCTATTTTTCCCAAGACGGCAAAGAGTATGTCATGACCACGCCGCGAACCCCGCGGCCGTGGATCAATGTGATCAGCAACGGCGATTACGGCTTGACCATCTCCCAAACCGGCGGCGGCTATAGTTGGCGCACGCATGCACAGCTCAATCGCATCACGCGGTGGGAGCAGGACCTCATCAAAGATGAATGGGGCAAATATCTCTATCTCCGCGACGAGAAAGGCAACGTATGGTCCGCGGGATGGAAGCCCGTGTGTCACGAGCCGGATCATTATGAATGCCGTCACGGCATCGGCCATAGCGTCATCACTTCGCAAAACTTCGGAGTGGAATCCACGCTGCTGATGTTTGTGCCGAACGACGAGCCGCTCGAAATTTGGAAACTCACGTTGCGCAACCGCAGCCGCCAGCCGAAGAAATTGGGCCTCTTTTCTTTCTTCGAATGGGGGCTCGGCCAAGCGCCGGATTGGCATCGCGAGTTTCACAAATCGTTCATCGAAACGAACTATGACGCGAACTTGCACGCACTCTTTGCCACGAAACGTTTGTGGGAAGTGCCGACCGATCGCGGCCATTGGAATACGGATTGGGGCTACGTTGCTTTTCACTCCGTGAACGTGAAGCCGCACAGCTTTGACGGCGATAAGGAGAGCTTCATCGGCATGTATGGCAATCAACGCGAGCCGCAGGCCGTGCGCGAAGGCAAGCTGCACAAGCGCGTGGGTAATTGGCTTGATGCTATAGCGAGCTTGCAAGCGAATGTCACGCTCGCAGCCGGTGAAGAGAAGACGATTGTGTTCACGCTCGGCGCAACGCAAGAGCGTGAGGAAGCGGCAAGCTTGATTCAGAAGTATCGCGCTATTGCGGAAGTCGATGCGGCTTTCGCGAATGTGAAGCAACGTTGGGAGGATTTGCTCGGCACGGTCGAGATCGACACGCCGGACGAGGCGATGAACGTGATGCTCAACACGTGGCTGAAGTATCAAGCCATTTCGGGGAGATTGTGGGGCCGCACGGCGTATTATCAAACCGGCGGCGCGTATGGCTTTCGCGATCAATTGCAGGACAGCCAGATCTTTCTGCCCATCGACGCGGCGCAAACGAAGAAACAAATTCTTTTGCACGCGCGGCATCAGTTCAAAGACGGCACGGTGTATCATTGGTGGCATCCCATTTCCGAAATCGGTTTGCACACGACCATCAGCGATAACTTGCTATGGCTCCCGTTTGTGCTCACAAATTATTTGCACGAGACGAACGACTTCTCATTGTTGGATTGCCGTGAGTCGTTTGTTGATGAGAAAGAGCCAGCTTCGCTTTATGATCATTGCTGCCGCGCATTGGATAAAGCTCTCGAACGTTTCAGCCCGCGCGGTTTGCCCCTCATCGGCGCATGCGATTGGAACGACGGCTTGAGCGCGGTGGGTCTCGAAATGAAGGGCGAGTCCGTGTGGCTCGGGCATTTTCTTCATTACATCTTGAA
>SZPB01000562.1 GCA_030263535.1 Cytophagia bacterium CHB2 | reverse complement strand
AGCCGGATTTGCTGGTGGTTGACATGCGCTCCGCGGAAGAGTTTGCGCAATATCACATTCCCGGCGCGGTGAATATTCCTTTCAACAAATTGTTCGAACCGGAAGCGCAAGAGGCATTATCCGAGGACAAAACAATTGTGCTGTATTCGAACGGCGGCACGCACGCCGCACAGGCGTGGGTGTTGCTCAAACAGATGGGCGTCGAAAGTTTGGTTCTGCTCGGCGGCTTGAATTATTGGACCGAAGCAATTTTGAATCCCAAGGCGCCGAATGAATCAGTCGCCGATTCGGAAATACTCAAATATCAATTTCAAAAATCCGCTTCGGGCTATTTCGCGCCCGGCGGAGCGGTCGCTGCACCGGCAGATTCACCTACCGCGCCGGCAAAACCGAAAGTGCAGATTGATCCAAAGAAAAAGAAAAAAGCCCGCGCGGGATGTTGAAAAGGAGCAAACAATGAAAATCAAAATGCTGGTTTATGTTTTGGGAATCTTGACTGCATGCTGTTTGTTGCGCCAGGAGTCCTGGGCGGGAGACGGCAAAAGCAAGAAAAAATTTGGTGTTTACGAATACGTGGTGCAATCAGCGCAAGGCAGTTTCGAGGAGATTGCGCAAACGCTCGAGAAAAGCGCTGCCGAGCAAGGCTGGCAAGTGCTGGCTCAAATCGATGCGGGTGTGCCGGAAGCTTGCTCGTATCGCGCGCGCGTGCTCGTGCTTTTGCAGCCTGCATACGCACAGGCGATCATGGCCGCGAATCGTGAGACCGGACCTTTCGGCGTTGTCGATCGCGTGAATATTTTTGAAGACGAAAAAGGATTGCACGTCGCCGTGGTGAATCCGCATTCGATCAACCGCACGATCTTGATGAATGATGCGGCTTTTGCAGAAATGTCGGAGCAGCACTTGCTCGCATTGCGCCAAATGATTCTCGTTGCGGTGCAAGGCACGGAGAGCCACGAACAGTTCGGGCCCGTGCGCGACGAGGGTCATATCGGCAAAACGATGGGCGTGATGGCCGGCGGCGCGTTTGTTGATAAAATCGTTGATGAAGCGGTGATCCCGGCTGGCAACTTTGAGCAAGTCGTCAATATGGTGCGCAAAGGTTTGAGCGTGCCGTCGCCGAAATGGGGCATGCACTTGGTTTATGAAACAGCCTTGCCGGAATACGAGACCGTGGTGTTCGGCACGACCGGCACGCCGATGGACAGCAAATCATTCAGCATTGTGAAGGCCGGCGGCAGCGACGCGCGGAAGGGATTCAAATGTCCCGGCCTCGCGCATGCCGCGGCGTATCCCATCGAAGTGGTTGTGACCAAGCAGGGTGCGGACGTGAAAGTTCGCCTCGTTCACATCATGTTTCGGATGAAAATGTATTTCGAAGATGCGGGCAAATGGGCTTTCATGAAAAATATGGGCATGCCCGGCTCCATGCAGGATGAGATCAAAGCGCAGATCAACAGCGGCTTGGCAACGAATTGAGACTTTGCCGTCCGGATGCTTTTGTTCGAGAAAGATGGTTTCACTGACAACGTGTTTGATCAAATCACGAAGCGCCCGGACGATTTACCATCGCACCTTTTATTGACCGGCCATCACGAGTCCATGTCATTAAATTAAGGACGATTGCCCAAACCCGTTAGGGTTGAAATGTTTATAGAATTGCATTTCTCCAATCGTTTGAACTCCGTAGGAGTGAAATGTGACTGTATGAAGAATTTATTTGTCCGCGTCACGGGAAACATGCCACTCCTACGGAGTTTCTACGAGTTAGTCGAGACTTGACTATAAACATATCACGCCTATGGCGTTTTGGGATTTTGATGAATCGCTGACTTAATGGTTTGGCATCACGAGTGGCCGGTCAATCCCTCCGCATTAGAAGTAATAGAGATACTTCAGCTTCGTCACGCCGACGCGATCGGTCAATCGCAACTGATCTGAAATAAAGTTTCCTTCGATATCATATTCCGGCCGCCGTTCGTGCAGTTCATTGACGGCAAAATAAATCCAACTCTTCGGTGAAAAATTATACGAGAAGAGCAGGCCGGCTATGACTTGCCGCACGTTGCGCGTCGAGCGCAAATAGACGTTATCAACATACACGCGCACGTTGAGATCATTCACCGGCGTGAGCGAGAGGTACGGCCGTGCGTTCCAGGTGATGTCTTCAATTTTGTTGTGTGGATTGCCTTCGATAAAACCGTTCAATGAAGTCCCGAGGTCCAGCACTTTCAACATTTTCCAATTGAAAGAACTGCCGAACCAAGAATAAAACGCCAGATAATCGCGGGAAAAATTGTAGGTCCGCGCATAGCCGCCGTAAATATTCCCGTTCCATTTGGGCGAGGGGTTGAACCACGAAGAGTAATTCAATTCATAGGAACTAAATTTTTTGTTCTGATCTTTGGAACGGCCTGTGACCAGCGTGATCTCATAGCCCCAGTTTTTGCGGAATTGCATGTTGAAACCCAATATCGCCGAGCGATCGGTGAAATCATCAACGCGCTCGTAGTTCAAAACGCCGCCGAAATAAAGCAGCATTTCGCGCACGGCCCCTTCCTGGAAATACCAGCGCGGCCCGGTGAGAGTCGTCAGTTCGCCCGTGCCTTTCCACGGCACAAATCCTACCTGATTGACATCGAAATCCTTGCCCACGTAGCGGCCGCGTGCCAGTGCAATCCATTTGTCTTTGAATTGCACAAACCCGGCTGAGCCGGCGAAGTCGCCCTCGGAGTTTTTGATCGAGCGCGCGAGTTGATACGAGAGCTGCCAATTCGAAGCACGAAACGCGCC
>SZPB01000561.1 GCA_030263535.1 Cytophagia bacterium CHB2 | reverse complement strand
TCTCCGAGATTGATCTGTTGACAACAAATATAATGCCTGGAAGCTTCCAAAGCCAATACCTGGCTATGTCTAAGAACTGATTTTTGCCAAACTACAGAAGATTTATTTCAGTACAGGCGCAAGCTCTCCAATCGCGCAATGCGTTTCTCCATCGGCGGGTGCGTGCTGAACAAACTGAGCAACGCGCCGCCGCCGCTGAAGGGGCTTACGATAAACATATGCGCCGTAGCCGGCGTCGCCTTCAGCGGAATCTGCTGCGAGGCCATGTGCAGCTTGCGCAACGCATTGGAAAGGTAACGCGGATTGCCGGCGAGGCGCGCGCCTTCTTCATCGGCCATATATTCCCGGCTGCGGCTGATCGCCATTTGAATCAACATCGCGGCAATCGGCGCAACAATGATGGAAACCAGCATGGCAATGGGATTTTGTCCTTCCTCGTCGTCGCTGCGGCCGGCGCCGAAGATCATGGCCCACTGCGCCATGTTCGCAATCATGCTGATGGCGCCGGCGATGGTCGCGGCGATCGTGCCGATCAGAATGTCACGGTGCTTGATGTGTGCCAGCTCATGCCCGATCACGCCCGCCAGTTCATCGCGATCGAGAATGCGCATGATGCCCTCAGTCACAGCGACCGCGGAATGCTCGGGATTGCGGCCGGTGGCAAACGCGTTGGGCTGCTCGCCGGGAATGACGTAGACTTTCGGCATCGGCAGGCTGGCGCGCGTCGCCAGCGACCGCACAATGCTGTACAGGGCCGGATGATCAACCTCGCGCACTTCCTGCGCGCCGTACATTTTCAGAACGATCTTGTCGCTGAACCAATAACTGAAAAAGTTCATGACCAGCGCCAGGCCAAACGCGATGAACATGCCCGTTTGTCCGCCGAGTGCCTTGCCGATGACGACGAACAACGCGGTCAAACCGGCCATGAGCATGAAGGTCTTCATTCTATTCATGGCATTTTTCCTCTCAATTATCAATGTTTTTTTTAAGCGTGAAGACTTCGAAGCGCATGCCATTCGGCCCAATGGCCGAAACAATATCACACACTTCGCAGCCCGTGATTTCTTCCAAACGTTCCTTCAGCAAAAATTTGACGCTGTCAAATTGCTGGCTTTTGAATTGATGAAACAGACGCCAGTCGGTCTCGTTGCTCGCCAGCGCCTGTTCCCCGGGCGAAAAACAGTCGCGCGCATACACCGTTGCCAGATTGCCGGATAAAAATGTTTCAACCGAGCCTGCATGCTCGCCCAGTTGTTGCTCGAGAAAATCGGCGACCAATGCGCTGATCTTCTGTTCCAGATTTGTTTTGGAGTTGCTCATCTCTGCGCTCCATTCCGCAGGATCAAAAAAAAAAGCCAGCACTCGTATTCTGATCGGAATCCGAGCGCTGGCTTACCGTTTAGCTTACCGTCTTATCCTGAAGACTGTACTCTATCCCGTCTGCCGGCGGGTGAACATTTATATAAAAAGCCGATCAAACGGCCGCTTGACAAAATACCAGTCGAGATGCCGTTTGCTCTGCTTGTGGTCATTAAGACGACTGGGCGGAGAAAAAGTTCTTAATCGCCCGGCACGATTTTAAATTTTTCGCAGTTCATCTTCTAAGTTCTTGTTTAAACAAAAAACAAAAATCCGCTCACCGTTTTTAGAACTGATGTCAGTGTGCAAAGTGACAACCTGTGCACCCGTCTTTTCGAAAACGATTTGTTCGAGAAGCGCCCGGGCGCTTTCAATCAAACGCGTGCGCACTTGCTTGATGAGTTGTGCGCCGTCGCGTTCGGAGGCCAACCTTTCCTCCGCCGGTGTCAACACGCCCTTGAGGCGGATCAGCAACATATCCTGAATGATGAAGCTGCGTGCTTCGCGCGGTCCGCGCCCCAGATACTCGCGTTCGAATTGCGTGATGGCCGCGCTGAGCTCGGCTTCGAGCTGGCCTTTGGTTTTGGTCGATTGCATTCTAAGAGCCTTCGTGCTAGCAACGTAATTCAAGTAAGAGCAAATATAATCGCATGGCGTCTCATATGCAAGACCAGAGCCACGGCAATGACGGGAAATGCCAAATACGGCTTGGAAGTTTAACGAAGATTTCTATTTTGTCATCGCTTGCATTTCACCTTTATCATTTCGAGGCGACTTATGGCTGCAACGTTGCTGATACTTCTAGGCGGCATCATCGGCGTGGGATTCATCGGCAATCTTTTTTTTGAACGCACGCGCATTCCCTCCGTGCTGCTTTTGATCATGATCGGCATCGTGCTGGGGCCGTTGACGCGCATCGTTCCGCCGGAATTGGTGCGCCCGTTCATGCCGGCTTTTGGCGCGGTGGCGCTCACCATTATTCTCTTTGAAGGCGGACTGGATCTCGACCTCAAACACACCCTGGAACAAGCTGGGCGCGCCATTTTGTTGGCATTCGTGTCGTTCACGCTGGCCATGTTTTTGATCTACTATGCCATCACCCTGGGCAATATGTTCCGGCGCAAAGGCCGGCTGGCCCTGACCCAACTGGTTCTGGTCGGCGCAGGGACGATGTTCCTGGTTGTGATGAGTCTGTCGGCTTCGCTGATGTACACCCTGAATACCGACCTGAACCGGCGGCGTTTTGATATCCGCCTGGGTTTTGATGACCCGCAGCGCCAAAATCGGGTGCTGAGTATGCTGCGCTCAACGCCCGAAGTGGCCGAGGCCGAGTTGTGGTATGAAACTCCGGCGGCTATTTTGAAGCAGGGGCAGCGCCTTAAGGAGGCCGGGATTGGCACAAATATTATCGGCATCCCCGCCGCCAGCGCGATG
>SZPB01000560.1 GCA_030263535.1 Cytophagia bacterium CHB2 | reverse complement strand
AGCCGAGTTCGGGGGCTGAGCCGAGTTCGGGGGCTGAGCCTGTCGAAGCCCCGAGCCTCCGATCTCATCCCAACTCTACCACCCATATTTCGCCTCCGGATACAGCACGCCAATGGCAAAGCGAAAAATCGGCGGGAAAACATAATCAAACATCTTCCAGGCGATCAGCAATCCCAGAAAGACAAATGGTGTGTGACTGAACTCCGCCACGCGGCGCGCCATATTCTCACTCAAGAAAAGGCCGAGCACGGTGATGCCGTCAAGCGGAGGCACCGGCAGCAGATTGAAAGCCATCAAGAGGAGATTGAGGCAGAAGAGGATGCTCAAGAAGGTGGCAATGGTTTCGGGAAGGCCTTCACTGCCGGCCGCCACGATTTTGGTAAAACTGAGGCTTTGCGGTATTTCAAAAACGCCTGTAGCAATGCCGGTGCGAATCGCCAGCGCGGCCAGCAGAACCAGCCCGAAATTCGCGAGCGGGCCGGCGAGCGCCATCCACGCGGCGCGCTTGGGATGACGCTGCTGCCACGCCGGATCGTAGGGCGCGCTCGCCCAGCCGATCATCCAGCGGCCTTCGTAGAGCAAAAAGGATAGCAGTGGAACGAAGATGGTTCCGAACGGCTCGCGGCGCATATGCGGGATCGGGTCGAGCGTGACCTGGCCGCCTTCGAACGCCGTCATATCACCGCCGATTTTAGCCGCCAGCGCGTGCGCTGCTTCATGACAGGTGAGTGAGAGCAGAAAAATTACGTACCAGATCGGGCCGAGCGCAAGATAATCAAAAGACATGAAAAATGACCATGAATGAGAGGTTACTTACGCTTTACACCTGACACGTTTAACGTGATAAAGGCGTCACGTGATAAGGTGTGAGAATATGCAGAATGTGCCGGGTGAGTTTAGAGACTGCTGAAGGCCTCCCGCAAATGCGCCCACGTCTCCCACAATCCTTCCGAAATGATCTTTGTGTGTCCCACCACCGGCATAAAGTTGGTGTCGCCGCTCCAGCGCGGCACGATGTGAAAATGCAGGTGATCATCTATGCCCGCGCCGGCGGCGGAGCCGACATTCATGCCGATGTTGAAGCCGTGCGGCCGCATGATGCGCTGCAACGCGCGGCTCGACTGCTGCAACAACACCATCATTTCCGCCATCTCCTCGGCGCTCAAGCGATCAAACGCGGATTCATGGCGATACGGCACTGCCATGAGATGGCCGTTGTTGTAGGGATATTTGTTCATAATCACGAACGCAAACTCGCCGCGATGGACGATGAAATTGTCGCGATCGTTCGACTGTTTGGGCTTGTCGCAAAAAATGCAGCCCGATTCCTTCGGGCCCAAGATATACTCGATGCGCCAGGGCGCCCACAATATTTGCGATTGCGTTGTGTCTGCCATCGGCTCAACCTGCGTGCGAGCC
The DNA here is from genome assembly GCA_030263535.1 of Cytophagia bacterium CHB2. Lineage (NCBI taxonomy): Bacteria > Pseudomonadati > Bacteroidota > Cytophagia > Cytophagia bacterium CHB2. The sequence continues at coordinate 1,401 of SZPB01000560.1, read as the reverse complement.
TTGCGCGCGCGCTTCTTCATACTCTTTCATCAGTTTCTCGGCCTGGTCGCGCGGCACTTCTTCATAATGGGCGAATTTTTGCGTGTAAATGCCCCGGCCTTGCGTCATCGAACGCAGTTTGTTGGAGTACTTCGCCATTTCTTTTTGTGGCACCAGCGCGCGAATGACCTGATTCTTGCCGCGGCCTTCCATACCCAAAATTTTGCCGCGATTGCCGGAAAAATCGCCCATCACATCGCCCATGTATTCATCCGGCACCGTGACTTCAACTTCCAAAATCGGTTCGAGAATAACCGGCTTGGCTTTTTGAAACGTCTCTTTGAAACACATTCTGCCCGCAGTTTTAAAGGCGTTTTCATTGGAATCCACCGGATGCATTTTGCCGTCGTACAGAACCACGCGCACGTTGGTGACGGGATAACCGGCGACCACGCCCGAAGCCATGATTTCCAAAATGCCTTTTTTGACCGCCGGAATGAAGCGCGCGTCGATCACGCCGCCGACGATGGCATTGATGAATTCCAATTTTCCGCCCCACGGCATGTCGGTCAATTCGGTGTCGCGCACGGTGTAATCACCCGGCACCGGCGCGCCCTCGCGATAGCCCTCCATATAAAAATGAACTTCGCCAAACTGGCCCGCGCCGCCGGATTGTTTTTTGTGGCGGTAAAATTCCGCGGCGCTGCCGCGAATGGTTTCGCGATAAGGGATTTTCGCATCGACAATGTTGACCTCCACGCCGTACTTTTCTTTCAAGCGCTTGACGATCATGCCAAGATGCAATTCGCTTTGTCCCATCAGCAAGACCTGATGCAGCTCGGGATCGACGCGCATGCTGAACGCGGGATCTTCATGTTCCAGCGCATGCAAGCCGGTTGACATTTTATCTTCGTCGCCTTTTGATTTCGGCTCGATCGCGATGGTCATGAGCGGGTTGGGGAAACCGATCGGCGGCAGCAGGATGATTTGACGGCTGTCACACAGCGTGTGGCCGGTATGCGTGTTGCGCAGCTTTGCCACGGCCGCAATGTCGCCCGCGTGCAAATGCGCCACTTCCGCGCGATTTTTGCCATTCATGCAATAGATTTGGCCGATTTTCTCGGAGCTGCGCTGCGTGGCATTATAAATTTCGGAATTGGGATGCATCTTGCCGGAGAACACTTTGAAGAGCGACAATTCGCCGAGATGGGCTTCTGAAAGCGTTTTAAAAACCAACGCAGAAAACGGCGCCTCGTCGGAAATTTTGCGCGTGAGTTTTTGCCCGTTGCCTTCGCCCTGGCCTGCGATTTCGCCGCGGAAATCCGGGGCCGGGCCGTATTCCACAATGAAATCAAGCAAGCCGGTTCGTTTGTGGCGTTGTGGGACGGCCGCGATACGCATGGCGCATTGGTCGGCAACGGC
>SZPB01000559.1 GCA_030263535.1 Cytophagia bacterium CHB2 | reverse complement strand
TTGGGGAACCGCCAATAAACGCGAATATCCGCTAATTTTAAAATTCGCGTTTATTGGCGTGCATTCGCGGTTTGAGATTTGGGCAAGTTATTTAATCGACAATCCTAAGTTCAATGTTTTCGAAAAAATCAACCAAAGACTTTCACTACAACACTGGCTTTTGAGTCAAACCGCGCGGGCCATTGAAGTCACAAGTGATGCAAGTGAATGCAGCAGGTTAGATGGCGCATTGGAGTTTGATTTTAGAGAGGCCTCCCACCTGTGAATTCATCCGATCTCTTCAAGAACTTTTGGGGAGGCGTTGGCGGTATTCCAATTATTTCTGCGATTTCATTCCTTGACAAAATAGAAATTTTTTGTTATGCTGGCCTCCGTTTTCAGGATTGATGCCGCCGTGCGCCCAGGATTACGGGTGCGAGTTCAATTTATTTTAAGGTAGGTTTTTATAATAGGGATCAAATGAACACCAAACGAGAAGACTTTACGCACTCGCAGACACGTGAACCCCATCGTGATCGCACGAAAGAAATTTTAAGCAAACACCCCGAAGTCCGGCAGTACATTGGCAAGAATCCTTACACTTTTTTGATCATTTTAGGCATTGTCGGCTTGCAGCTTGTTTCCGCTTATCTCATCAAAGACCAACCCTGGTGGGCGATGCTGCTGCTCGCCTACACCATTGGCGCGTTCGCCAACCATGCGTTGTTTGTGATGATCCATGAATGCGCCCATAATCTCCTGTTTGAAAAGAAAGCGTTCAACAACTTGTCGGGCATTATTGCCAATCTGCCCATCGTAGTGCCGAGCGCGATTTCATTTCAGAAATATCATCTGAAGCATCATGCGTTTCAGGGCATCTACGAGCTGGATGCGGACTTGCCCAGCCATTGGGAAGCGAAACTCATCGGCAATTCCTGGTGGGGCAAGGCAGCGTGGCTGTTGTTTTATCCGTTTTTTCAGGCGACGCGCCCGTTGCGTTTGAAGGAGCTTAATTTGTGGGACGGTTGGAGCATTTTTAATTTGATTGTGCAAATAGCATTCAATGTCGCGGTGTGGGTATTTTGGAGCCCGATGGCATTTTTCTATTTGCTCGCCTCGCTGTTTTTTTCAATCGGCTTGCACCCGCTCGGCGCGCGCTGGATTCAACGGCATTACATGGTGGATGAGAAGGGCGTACAAGAAACCTACAGCTATTATGGCAAACTCAATGTGCTGGCGTTCAATGTGGGATATCATAATGAACACCACGATTTTCCCTCGGTGCCGTGGAACAAACTTCCGGAGATCAAGCGCACCGCGCCGGAAGCCTATGATAATTTAATCTCGCATTATTCCTGGACGCGCTTGCTGTTCCAATGGCTGTTTGATCGCGATCTCTCGCTGTATTCCCGCGTTGTGCGCGAAGAACGCGGCCAGGTCAAACTCAGCGATGAGTCCAAGCCTGATCTTGATTTGATCAAGCAGACGCAGCCGATGAGTTAATTCTTCCCGCTGCCGGTGTTTGTTCTGGCAAAGCGAACGCCTGCGAAACAAATCTTACAACAAAAAAGGCCGGGAACATACCCGGCCTTTTTATTTTTTGATTTCTTCATTCGCCTACAACGCGGCCAGCACCTGCGCCACATGCCCATCAATTTTCACCTTGGAAAAGATTTTGGCGATTTTCCCGTGTTCATCAATGATGAAGGTCGAGCGCACCACGCCCATGTAGGTCCGGCCGAACATGGTTTTTTCCTGCCAAACGCCATAAGCCCGCAACACGTTCCGTTCCACGTCGCTCAACAAGGGGAAATTCAATTGATATTTCGTTTTGAATTTGTAATGGGAAGTCACTGAGTCGGCGCTGACACCCAACACCACCGCACCGTTGAGCTGAATGTCGCCAAAGTTATCGCGGAATGCGCAGGCTTCTTTGGTGCATGCCGGCGTGTCGTCTTCGGGATAGAAATACAACACGACTTTCTTGCCGCGGTAATCCGACAAGCGAACCTGGTTGCCGCGATCATCCAGCAGCATGAAATCCGGAGCGGGCTGGCCGATTTTGAGAGTCGTTCCATTGAGGCTTTCCAATGCCGAAACGTTGATTTTACTCAAAGATTTCTTATCGGTGAGCGCCTTTTGCCGCAAATTCGCTTTTTTGAAAGCCGCGCTGTTTTCGGCGATTCTTTTTACGCCGTTTTTCTTGGTTCTCAAGGTTAGAGTTGGCATGATGTTCCTCCTAGTTCGTTGTTGCGTAGATTTTATTCCACATTCTTAGCTCTGAAAACTTAGTGCATAAAGAATCTTTGTCTTCAATTTTGATCTTGATACGCTTTCGCCGCCGCCCGGGCGATGCCGCGCAACATGCCGGCAAAAACTAATTCGTGCAAAGGATACAACATGTACCAGTATAACAATCCCAAAACCCCGGCCGGATCGAAGATCGCGGTTTGCCGAATCGTTGCGCCGTGCACGTGTGGCTCCACTTCGAATTGCAGCCAGGCGCGCCCGGGCAGCTTCATTTCAGCAAATAACCGCAACAAATGATCCGGCTCGAACGCTTCGACGCGCCAGAAATCGACGGTGTCGCCGGGCGCGAGCCATTCGGGATCGCGGCGGCCGCGCCGCATGCCGGCGCCGCCCATCAACAAATCCAGAAAGCCCCGCAAGCGCCACAACCAATTGCCATAATACCAGCCTCTCGCGCCGCCGATGCGGCGAACGGGTTTCATGGCTTCTGCGGCGCTGCACGCGACAGTGAGCGTGCGTGAATCAATCAGACGCGAACCATGTTTCACGCCGCCCCAGGCTTTGATTTCACCCGGCGAAGACAGCGCATCCG
>SZPB01000558.1 GCA_030263535.1 Cytophagia bacterium CHB2 | reverse complement strand
CAAAAGGCAGCGTGGCTCTTACATGCCAACGCCGCTGATTTACGGAGAACATCTTTACGTGGTTGCCAATCAAGGCATTTTCGAGTGCTATGATTTGAAAACCGGTGAAGAACTCTATCGCCAGCGCCTATCACATCAGGGCGGCGGATTCAGCGCTTCGCCGGTGGCCGCCGACGGCAAGCTTTATTTGTCCGGCGAAGACGGGGAAGTTTTCGTCGTCAAGGTCGGTCCGCAATTCGAGCTTTTAGCCACAAATGCCATGGGCGAATTGTTGATGGCTACGCCCGCGCTTTCTGCGGGTATGATGTTTGTGCGGGCGCAGCATCATGTGTTTGCTGTGGGGCGATGAAGCATAACATGGCTTTCGCTGTACCCAAAGGGCAGAATGACTAATAGGCAGAATTATTTTTTGATCATTCTGCCGAGCCATCATTCTGCCTTCTGAAATCATCGCGGGTGTGATTGTTGTCCGAAGGCAATACTCTACACGACAAGACGGATTTTTTTGAAAAGTGCGATTGCAGGATTTGAGGAGGAAATTCAGATGAATCATCAAACACAAGACTCAACACTTCAACCCACAACATCTACACGCCGTCAACTTTCCGGCGTTTTTGCCGGCGCGGCCGCCACCATCGTGCCGCGCCATGTTTTGGGCGGGCCCGGCTATGTGCCGCCGAGCGACAAGCTCAACATCGCCTGCGTCGGCGTGAACGGCAAAGGTTATAGCGATATCGCCGGGGTTGCGACGGAAAACATTGTGGCGCTGTGCGATGTCGATGACGTGTTGATGGCGGACGCGATCAAGTGGGCCAAGAAAGACAATTTGCCCCATTTTGAAATGATGGAACGCGCGTCAAAATACCGCGACTTTCGCAAGATGCTGGATACGGAGAAAAGCATCGATGCCATCACCGTGAGCACGCCGGATCACACGCATGCTATCATCGCGCTCACCGCGATGCGCATGGGCAAACATGCGTTCGTGCAAAAGCCGCTAACCTGCACGGTGCAGGAAGCGCGCTTGCTGGCGCAAGTCGCCAAAGAAATGAAGCTCGTTACGCAAATGGGTAATCAAGGCCATGCCAGCGAAGAAGCGCGCATGATCAATGAATGGATCGCCGATGGCGCGATTGGTGAGATTACGGAGGTACATACCTGGACGGATCGCCCGATTTGGCCGCAAGGCATCGCGCGGCCGCTCGAAACGCCGGCTCTGCCTTCGACGCTAGATTGGGATTTGTGGCTTGGTCCGGCGCCGTTCCGGCCTTATCATCCCGCCTACGCGCCGTTCAACTGGCGCGGCTGGTGGGATTTTGGCACCGGCGCGCTGGGCGACATGGGGGCGCATATCATCGATCATCCCTATTGGGCGTTGAATCTCGGACTGCCGGAAACCATTCAAGCCAGTTCAACAGAATTCAACGACGAAACGTTTCCGCTGGCTTCGACCGTGCATTACACGTTTCCTGCACGCGAAAAAATGCCGGCCGTGAAAATGACGTGGTACGATGGCGGTTTGCTGCCGTTTCGTCCAGAAGAAATTGAAGAAAGCCGACGTTTAGGCAATCAATCCGGCGGCGTTATTTTTGTCGGAAGCAAAGGCAAGCTCATGTGCGGCATTTTGGCGGAAAGCCCGCGCCTCATTCCCGAAACCAAAATGAAAGCTTATAAATTGCCGCCGAAAACGCTGCCGCGCTCGCCCGGCATTTACGAAGAATGGATTGCTGCAATCAAAAGCGGCAACGGCGCGCAAACCACTTCGAATTTCGAGTACGCCGCCCAACTCACCGAGACAATGCTGCTGGGCAACATCGCGATTCGCCTGGCGGATAAAAATCTTGCACTAAAATATGACGGCCGGAAAATGGCGTTCACCAACATGCCGGAAGCGAATCGCCACTTGACGAGAGAGTATCGCGCGGGGTGGAATGTGGTGAGTTGAGAACCATTTGTAGGCCAAAAGAGAAGCGGATCCCTGGATCAATCGCATCGCCGGCGATTCTGCGGATTGTAGCGTTTTGTATTTGTCCGCCATATGGTGTCATTCTAAGAATCTTGTGAAGCTGCCGCCTGAAAACGACATTTCACAAAATTTGTTTGAATGACACAAAGCGAACAAGCCGCAACCAAAAATCTTTTTGTAGGCGGATAAAGCAAAGGCGGTATCCGCTTACAGTGGAATCCGCTTACGGAAAAATCTTTTAAAGCAACGATTTCACTTTTAATATTAACCGAATCGCAAAACGTTATATTCTCGACAAAGAACAAGAGTACTTATGAAATCAAAATACTTCAACTCTCCTTTACTCCACTCTTAAACTCTTGGGAGATACTCCATGGCCAGACCCGTCACCCTTTTCACCGGCCAATGGGCCGATTTGTCTTTGGAAACGCTCGCGCAAAAAGCCAAAATCTGGGGATTCGATGGACTCGAACTGGCTTGCTGGGGCGATCACTTCGAGGTCAACCGCGCGCTCAAGGAGCCGGGCTATTGCCAGGGCCGTCACGATCTGCTCACAAAATACGGGCTGAAAGTTTGGGCGATCAGCAATCATCTTGTTGGGCAAGCGGTATGCGACCGCATTGATGGCCGCCACAAAGCCATTCTTCCGCCACATGTGTGGGGCGACGGCAAGCCTGAGGGCGTGCAACAACGCGCGGCGGAAGAGATGAAAGCCACGGCGCGCGCTGCCGCCAAACTGGGCGTTAAAGTCGTGAATGGCTTTACCGGCAGCAGCATTTGGCATTTGTTGTATTCATTTCCGCCGGTCGAATCAGCCTCGCTCGACGCCGGTTTCAAAGATTTCGCGCAGCGCTGGAAT
>SZPB01000557.1 GCA_030263535.1 Cytophagia bacterium CHB2 | reverse complement strand
CCGGGAATGATCGAGAGCGAGCGGCGCAGCTCGTCAAAAAATTCTTCCTTGTGTTTGCCGTTCAATTCGAAGCGCGCGTCAAGCTCCGCCGCATTCACGCCTTGCGCATGCTCGTCCAACTCGGCGCGACCGGTACGACGCGCGGTGGATTTGATTTCAGGATGCGACAACAAAATTTGTTCGGCGAGCTGGCCGATTTTGTTGGATTCATCCAGCGAGGTGCCGGGCACGGTGAGCACGCTGATGGTGAGCGAGCCTTCGTTGAACTCCGGCAAAAACGCACGGCCGAGAAACGGCAAGATCGCAATTGACACGGCCAACGCGACCGCTGCGCCAGCGAGCACCAGCTTGGGAAAACGCAGCACCAAGTCCAGCGTCTTGCGATAAGCTCTTTTCAGATACGTGACCAGCCAACTATCGCCTTCCTTCTTCATGAAATCAGCGTTGGGCAAAAGATATGAACACAATGCCGGTGTGACCGTGACGGCAACGAGCAGCGAAGCAAAAATGGAAGTGATGTAAGCATAACCCAATGGCCGCAGCAATCGGCCTTCAACGCCGCTGAGGAAAAACAGCGGCACAAACACGATGATGATGATCAAGGTCGCCATCACCATCGGCGAGCGGATTTCGCTCGAAGCGGAAAAAACGACTTCGAGCGTTGGGCGTCGCTCTGCCGGGAGCCGTTGCTGATTTTCTTTCAGCCGGCGAAAGACGTTTTCTACGTCGATGATGGCGTCATCAACCAGTGCGCCAACCGCGATGGCAAGTCCGCCGAGCGTCATCGTATTGATCGTGATGCCAAAAAGTTGAAAGACGAAAATCGTGACCACGAGTGCAAGCGGAATCGCCAAAATCGAAATGAGCGTGGTGCGCACGTTGCCGAGAAAAAAGAAGAGCACCACCATGACCAAAATCGCGCCGTCACGCAAAGCTTCGATGACATTGTCAATCGCGACGCGAATAAAATCCGCCTGCCGGAAAATTTGCGTATTGATGGTAATGCCGGGCGGCAAGGTTTTTCGAATTTCAGCGATCGTGCTTTCGATGCGCTTCGTCAACTCCAGCGTGTTGGCGTTGGGCTGCTTCTGCACCATGATGATGGCGGCAGGTTTGGCATTAGCGGAACCGTCGCCGAATTTGATGGCCGGGCCGATTTTTACTTCCGCCACGTCGCGAATGAGCACGGGCAAATTGCCGCGCATGGCGATAACGGAAGTGGCAATGTCATCAAAGTGTTGCACGCGACCGATGCCGCGAATGAGATACTCCTGTCCGGCGTCCATGTAAGCGCCGCCGGAAGAATTGGTGTTGGATTGCTCCGCCGCATGCAGCACTTCATTGAGCGAAACGTCATACGCGGTGAGTTTTTCCGGCGAGACTAAAATTTGATATTGCTTGACGTCGCCGCCAATCGGCACAACTTGCGAAACGCCGGGCACGGAGAGCAAGCGGCGACGAATCGTCCAATCGGCAATGGAACGCAAATCCATTGTCGTGATAGAATGCCCATTGTCTGTTGCTGCAGAATCAAGGCTCACACCGATGAGCATGATTTCGCCCATGATGGAAGAAATCGGCGCGAGAATCGGGCGGTCGATGCCGGCGGGCAAAGAAGCGGCAGCGATTTGCAATTTCTCATTGACGATTTGCCGTGCGATGAAAATATCCGTGCCCCAATCGAATTCTACCCAGACAATAGCAATACCCGCCGCGCTGGAGGAGCGCACGCGCCGCACGCCGGTCGCGCCGTTCACCGCGGTCTCGATCGGAAACGTGACCAGCGTTTCAACTTCTTCGGCGGCCATGCCGTGCGCCTCGGTGATCACCGTCACCGTCGGCGCGGTGAGATCGGGAAAAACATCTACCGGCAAACGAAGAGCAACGAACACGCCGATGATGAGCAATAGCACCGCCGCCGCCAAAACGATGAGGCGGTTTTCGAGCGAAAGCTTGATGAGTTTGTCGAACATTTTGACCTCAAGTTAATTGGACACAAAATTGAAAGTGCACAAAAGATTTTTCTAAAGAATTTTGTGTGCTTTCACTTTTGTATCCAAATTAAGGCTGATAAATTCCATAGAGCTGAAGGTTTTTTGCGTTCCAATACGCGATCAGGCCGTGGTTCAGTTTGAGGTGTTTGAGATAAGAACGCATGCGATAGATGTCGTATTTTCTCATCTCGCCCTTGCCGGCAAGAATACCAAGCAAAAAAGCGCCGTCAATTAACCAGAAATCGATTTCCATCGGATCAACTTGAACGCGCGCCGATTCGAGGGGTATCAGGACACTCTCATTATAATTGATTTGCTTGTAGCCGAACTCGATTTTGAGCGCCGCCTTGTAAAGTTTGCTGTGGAAACCGGGGCCAAGCTCTTGACCGACGGCATGAATGGAGTTTAGCACGAGGTCGAGTGCTGGCTTGTGAGAGAAATGCAAGAGGAACTCATCGTCCCAAGATTCCGTGCCGGCCATTTTGATCTCGTCGAAAATGACGCGCTTTGATTTTGCCTGAATCAGGCCGAAATTGATGAGCAGCCCGAGCCTGAGCTTCATGAGTTTGAGATACGTAAAGAGTTGGGCATAATTCTCCGGAACAAAATCCGTTTGAATCGCCTTCGCTTCGACGACGATGCAGTCTTCCACGATTTCGTCTGCTTCGAAGTCCGCGATTTTTTCATTTCGATAGAAGGCTTGTAAAGGCACTTTGTATTTTGCTTTCAGCCCTTTGTCGAGCAGATTTTGATGAAAGAATTTGTGATATCTTGGCTCGTCGAATCCGACGCCAACTTCTTTGAAAGCGTCAAACGCGCAGCCATTGATCTCATAATTCAG
>SZPB01000556.1 GCA_030263535.1 Cytophagia bacterium CHB2 | reverse complement strand
CCCGCCGATTCGTTTATGCAAGCACGGGCAAACGAGCTTGGTCACATGCTGGCGACGATATTGCATCAGCGCCAGGATTTGCTGGTGTTTTTTCCCGGCATTATTGCGGCGCATCTGCAGCAACAGACGCCTGGCAATCCGAACGATAAAAACCACGTGCAGCAGCTTTGCGCCGATCTCGCCATGCAAAAATTGCTTGCGCCTGTGATTGAAGTATTGGGCGGCGCGCCGGAAGCCAAGCAGCGTTGGCGCATGTTGCTGCGCTGGCTCGACGGCGCTTCGGGCGACGCGACAAAATCTCACACGGTTGAATTTGAGATCAACACAACGCTATCATATGATCTCAACCAACCGCCGGCGGGATTCGAGGCTGAGAAAATCATTTCAAATTTATTAAGCAAACCGGAATTCATGCTCACCCAAACGCCGGAGCCGCCTGCGCTGCCGGCGTCGTCAGCACTGCCGGAGCTTGATTCACCTCCTGCCAAAAAACGGCGATGGCTTTGGTATCTCACGGGTGCGGCGGCTGTCGGCGGCTCCGCCTATTGGATTTTTGGGCGCGCGCCGGAAGACACCGGGCCTCCGCAGCTTTTACCCGAACCGCCCGGCCCTCCGCCAAAATAAATGCGACTCGCCGCCGCTAGTCTGCCGCCGCTGCGGTAGAATGTTGGAGACTTAATAATGCAACAATGGATGGCACAACCGACGAGGCGTTATCTTGCTCCCCGGCTTTTTCACTCTCCTCAGAATTGCTTCATTCTGAATTTCATCCTTTGTTCACAGCGATTATGTGCGCGGATGGGATATTGCGCATTCGCTGTGTTGGCGTTTCTGTTTTCCCCGCAAGAAACTTTTTCACAAGCACAGACCAACTTGCCGATCGTGACAGCTTCCGGGAGGCAACTTGTTTCAACGCTGATCGCGCCACAATCCGAAGGCGCCGTGGTCATGTGGCGTGATGAACGCACGAACGCCAGACCCGTATTGTATGCGCAACGCTTGAATCAATTTTGGCATCCGGTTTGGCCTGCCAACGGGATTGCCATTTCTCATGACAACAGCAGAGTTGTGGCTTATTCCAGCGCCATTGCCGCAGGCGCAAACGGCGATGTTATCATCGCATGGCAAAGCGAAACGAATGATGATGGCGATGTCTATGCTCAGCGCATAAGTTCTGCCGGCGAGCGTCTGTGGGGCGAAGAGGGCATCACGGTTTATCGAGGAAGCCGCGAGCAGGGCACGCCCCTCGTCGTCAGCGACAACGAGGGCGGGGCCTTTGTGATTTGGCAGGATCTGCGCAGCGGCGGCCAGGGAATTTATGCGCAACGGTTAAGCAGTTCAGGCGCAAAATTATGGGCAGAGACGGGTGTTTCATTGGCGCGCTTGCGGCGGGATCAGGTTTTAGGCGATGCTGCGGCAACGCCCGACGGCGGTTTTGTCGCCATTTGGACGGATGAAGATTCCAATCCCCGGCGTGTTTATGTGCAGCGTGTGAATGCCGCAGGCAATACTCAGTGGGGCGAAGGCCGGGCGGTTGCCACAACGATCTATCATCAAAGCGCGCCGCGCCTGGCCGTTACGCCGGGCGCCGGGCAGGATTTCAGCGTGAAAGCCGCCTGGATTGAAAGACGCTTGTTGGGCGCGCTAAATGTTTATGTGCAAAACCTCAATGCCGCCGGCGCGACGTTGTGGGGAGATGGTATTCTCGCCGGCAGGGGCAGCGGCGAACAAAGCGCCATTCAGTTGTTAGCCGCTAGCGAGGGCAGCCTGTTACTCGGTTGGCAAGACGGCCGCAACGATCAGGCAGATATTTACGGCCAGCGCATTGATGCCAGCGGACGATTGCTGTGGGGCGCGGAAGGCGTTGCCGTGGCGCGTTATACGAGATCGCAAACCAGCCCGCGTCTCGCGCCTGACGGCCAGGAGGGATTCATTTGTGTTTGGCTCGACGATCGCAGCGGAGAAAATCTCGCGGCGCAGCGCATCACCAAAGAAGGCCAGCCGGCGTGGGCAAGCGATGGTGTGCCGCTCAAGTTGCAGAACGGTGACGTCACGCAACCCGCAATTTTAGCGGTCGCCAATGGCGGCGCGCTCGTTTCGTGGACAGATACTCGCAACAACAACGAAGATATTTACGCCCAGCCGGTGACCGCAGCCGGCGTTTTGGAAAACATTGCGCCGTTGATAACCTCAACTCCCGTGACCGAGGCGCGCGTCGGCAATGTTTATGAATATCGTGTGGCAGCAACGGATTACGATTCTGACCTGACGCCGGCGCTGCAACTGCAAACTGCGCCTGCCTGGCTTGCCCTCAATGCGGAGAACAACACCCTGTCCGGCACGCCCGCCGCCGGTGATGTTGGCGAACGTACAGTTACCGTGCTGGCCATCGATCAAAACAACGGCAGTTTTGCCCAAACATATCAATTGCGCGTCATCGCAGATCCGGAAGCGCCGCGCATCATCTCAACGCCGGATACCACTGCGCGCGAGGACGAAAAGTATAGTTATCAAATTCAAGTGGCGGGTGCGGGTGACGATCGCAATCTGACATACGATTTGAAAACGAATGCCGCCTGGCTCACCCTTTCCGCGCAAGGCGAGCTTTCCGGCCTACCGCTGAATGAACACGTGGGAACGTATGACGTTACGCTTACCGTCACCACGCCACAAAACAAATCCGACCAGCAGGCATTCAAACTGCGCGTGCAAAACACCAATGACGCGCCGCTGCTCACCAGCGGGCCGCCGCCGCGCGCCACCGAAGGCGTGGCTTATCAATTTCGCTTTGAAGCGAAAGATCCGGATGCCGGCGACATGCTGCAATTTTTCGCGCCGCTGAAACCGGCCT
>SZPB01000555.1 GCA_030263535.1 Cytophagia bacterium CHB2 | reverse complement strand
GAATAAGACGCCGCTCGACTTTCACCTACTCTTTCCGGATTGGAATGAACAAGACTTGCGCGCGCTCGTTCGACGCGACCGGAATTGTCCTTCTGTAATTATGTGGAGCATCGGCAATGCAGTTGGAGAGCAGTATACCGGCGAAGCCGGCGCTGCGCTGGCGAAGCGGCTGTATGACATTGTGAAGGAGGAGGATTCCACCCGTCCCATCACCTGTGCAATGAATTGGGCCAAACCCGATATGCCTTTGCCGGCTGTCCTGGATGTCATCAGCCTAAACTATCAGGGCGAGGGGATTCGCCAATCGCCGGAATTTGAAGGGACGAACCGCATTCGTACTGCGCCGCAATACGAGGCGAACCATGCAAAATTCCCGGACAAGGTGATTCTCAGCAGTGAAACCGCCTCAGCGTTCAGCAGCCGCGGCATCTACCTTTTCCCCGTCGTGCAAAAGAACAGTGATATTGTGCGGGATGGCCGAGGCGGCGACTCGAAGATTCGCCATGTGACTTCATACGAATTGCATGCTGTCGACTTTGGCTCATCTGCCGACAAGGTATTCGGTTCCATTGCGCGGCATCCATTTGTCGCCGGCGAGTTTGTCTGGACCGGATGGGATTACCTCGGCGAACCGACGCCATATTATGAGTCCCGCAGCTCGTATTCCGGCATCATCGATCTGGCGGGATTCAAGAAGGATCGCTTCTATCTTTACCAGTCGCACTGGCGCCCGGAACTGCCGATGGCGCACCTCCTGCCGCACTGGAATTGGCCGGAGCGTATCGGGGAGGTTACACCGGTGCATATTTTTACTTCGGGCGACGAGGCCGAGTTGTTCATCAACGGCAAGTCGCTCGGTCGAAAGAAAAAAGGGCAGTATGAATACCGCCTGCGCTGGGACGAGGTGAAATACGAACCAGGCGAATTGAAAGTGGTGGCATACAAGAACGGAGAAAAGTGGGCCGAGAACGTTGTCAGAACTACGGGTGAACCGGCGAAGCTGGAGGCATCAGCAGACCGCGATAAGATTCGAGCCGACGGAAAAGATTTGGCCTTCATCACGGTACGAGTGGCCGATAAGAATAGGTTCACCGTGCCAACCGCGAAGAACCCAATCAAGTTCGAGATAAAGGGTAGCGGCGAGATCGTCGCAACAGATAACGGCGATCCGACGAATTTCGTGCCGTTCTCGTCACACGAGCGCGAGGCGTTCAACGGTTTGGCTTTAGTTATCATTCGCTCGAAGTCAAGTGAGTCCGGTGCGATAACGGTTACGGCGAAATCACCGGGGCTGGAGGAAGCGCGCGTGGTTATTAAAAGTCTTTAGCCCAACGCGGACGAGCCGCAACCAAAAAGATAATCTCCAACTGATAGAAGAACCCAACTGTTAAAAGCTTTTTCCGTTGGGTCCTTCTATTAGTTTGGAAAAAGTTTTTGCTTTTTTTGCAACGTTTTCACTTGTAACAGACTACGGAGATGAAACGACTAACTCTTTCCATTTCCGCTTTATTTGTGTTCAGCGTATTTGCTAACGCACAAAATATTGTCAAACATGCCCCGCTGGGTTTTGACAGTTTGCGCGCTGATATTTCACACGGAAAAGTTGATTCTATTTACTATGAATCAAAAACCGTTGGCGCAAAACGCAAAGCCATGATTTATACGCCGCCGGGATTTTCAAAAGATAAAAAGTATCCGGTGCTCTATCTTTTGCACGGTATAGGCGGCGATGAAAAGGAATGGCTCATCAATGGCCAACCGCAAGTGATTTTGGATAATCTTTATGCTGAAAACAAAATTGCGCCGATGCTTGTCGTCATGCCCAATGGCCGGGCCATGAAGGATGATCGTGCGGTTGGAAATCCCTTTGACTCCGTTAAAGTGCAGGCGTTTGCGACGTTTGAACAAGACCTGCTGAACGATTTGATCCCTTTTATTGAAAAAACATTCCCGGTTTATACTGACCGTGAGAAGCGTGCCATTGCAGGCTTATCAATGGGCCGCGGACAAGCATTGAATTTCGGATTAGGCAATCTCGACAAATTTGCCTGGGCCGGCGGCTTCTCATCTGCGCCCAATACCAAAGCTCCTGAACAGTTAGTGCCGAATCCAGGCGAAGCGAAAAAGAAACTAAAATTGCTGTGGATTTCGTGCGGCGACAATGATCGTCTGATTAGATTCAGCCAACGCACGCATGATTATTTGCAGGCAAACGGCGTTCCCCATATTTTTTATATCGAGCCAGGCGGCCACGACTTCAAGGTTTGGAAAAACGACTTGTACTTGTTCAGCCAGCTCCTTTTCAAGCCGGTCGACACTTCAACATTCTCGCAATACGGCAATGGGGGTGCACCCGGTTCATCGAATTTAAAGGGATTAAAATTCCACAGCGACAACGGCGACGGCACATACACCAACCCGATCATCAGCGCTGATTTCCCGGACCCGGATGTCATCCTGGTGGACGATGTCTATTATTTTGTGTCGACGACCATGTTCATCTTTCCCGGCGTCACCATTCTGAAATCGCACGATCTGGTCAACTGGGAGTATTGCAGCAACGCCGTAACGAGATTCGATTTTCACGACTGCTATAACCTCGACGGCTGCAACAGGTACTCGCACGGACAGTGGGCAACGAGCTTAAAATACCACAATGGCAAATTCTATTTATTATTCATCACGCTCGATGAAGGCGGCTTTTTGTGCACCGCAGACAAAGCCGAAGGCCCCTGGCAAATCAGAAAATTGCCAAAGGGGTTTTACGATCCCGGCTTATTCTTCGACGATGACGGAAAAATTTATGTGGCGCACGGGTACAGCAAAATTTCGATTACGGAAGTAGATGAAGCACTGGCGCCGGTAGGGCCGGATA
>SZPB01000554.1 GCA_030263535.1 Cytophagia bacterium CHB2 | reverse complement strand
GGGAAGGCGTCGTCAAAATCAAGCAGGCTGCGCATCTCCGTGATTTCGGCAAGGCGGGTCTGCACTGTAGGCAAATCCGATAACGGCTGCAGGTGTAAAATTTCGTTGGCGCCGAGCGTGGAAAGCGCTGCGTTGGAGAGATGTTGCAGAACCTTGGGAAATTCCAGGGCTGAGGCGGCGGCAGCGAACGACTCGGGCTTCGCGGGAGAGCTCATCGTTTCAATCGCTGCTCAACTTTTGATAAGGCCGGCCGGGCAAATCGTCCAAAAAACGCGTGGAAATCTCATCGAGCGGGCCAATGCGATAAAACGCAGCCGTCAACGCCTCGCGAAAGCCGGGCGGCCCGGGAACGAGGCGGCGGACATAGTCATAATTCATCGGAAGGACGATTTTGATTTTGCGCATAAAAAAACTGCGGGCTTGCGTCGGCTGCACGAGATGGGGGATCGGCAGCAGCAGAAAACCCAGCACGAGCAGGCTGGCCATCAGCACGCCGCGATATGCGCCCAACAAGGAGCCCGTGATGCGATTAAACCGTTCGTGCACTTTCATCTCGATCATTTTGTGAATCCATTTCACAAAATAAAGATAAGCCAGGGTGAGCGTGGCAAACACGAAGATGAAACCGAGCAGCACGCTCACACTGGGCGGCAGTTCGAGTACGAAATTGAAAAATTTCGCAATATAGCTCAGCACAATCAAAGTCAGGGTGAGACAGACGTAGAAGCCGATCAGCTCGAGCAGGTTGTCATAAAAACCGCCTTTGTAGCCGCTCCAGATGAAATAGGCGAGCACGCCTATGATGATGAAATCGGCAAAATTGATGATGATCTGCACGTCTTCCTCACGATGCCGGCGCGGGGCCGGCGCCAAAATAAAAAAGTGAACAAAGCCTTTGCGCTCTGCATCCGCAACCTCCGTCCCGCCTTGCCGCAATTTTCAAACGGCAACGGCCGTGACCGTAATCACTCGAAGCTGCGAAGCCGAGATGCTCGTCGCTTGATTCACTTTTCGATGCGCTGTTGTGCTGGCAATTATTGCAAAAATCAACCGAGCCGCTCGCGCACGAGTTGCTGCAAGAGCTTGCCGTCGGCGCGGCCTTTGACCTGCGGCATGATCTTCCCCATGACTTTGCCGAGATCCTTGGCGTCTTTCGCGCCGGTCTCGCGCACGGCTGCATCGACAATCGCCGCGATTTCCTCCGCGCTCAGGGCTTTCGGCAAATACTCGGCGATGATGTTCAACTCAGCGGTTTCACTCGCGACCAAATCATCGCGCCCGGCATTTTGATAGGCGGCAATTGATTCGCGGCGCTTTTTGGCGGCGCTGTTCAACACGTCGATTTCCTCTTGCGGCTCGAGCGGCTGCATTTTGGCGATTTGTGCGTCTTTCAATTGCGAACGCAACAGGCGCAGCGTTTCGACGCGAACTTTGTCGCCGCTCTTCATGGCGGTCTTAATTTCCTCGCTCAATCGTTCCAGCAACGTCATCACCATCTCCTGCAAGCAAAAATCGTATGTCCCGCCGTTGGGATTGTCGCCCACCGTTTCGTTTATCTGCTTTCCAGCGTCGCGATGCGTCTCGCTTTGCGACGGGCGATTTTCATTTTCCGTTTCTTCTTTTCACTCGGCTTTTCAAAATGTCTGCGCTTCTTCAACTCGGACATCAAACCAGCTTTTTCACAAGCTTTGGTAAAACGACGTAACGCTTTCTCAAAACTTTCACCTTCGCGCACTTTGACCGTCGGCATACTTTTAACGAACCTCCTGGGGTGGAATGTTTAGTGAAATGCATCATATTTGAAAAACGCGGGAAAAGTATCACTCAGAAGCTTAAAAAACAAGTGTTTTCTCGGAAAATCTTATGGTCTTATAGCTGACCAAATGCTGCAAGAACCTTCGTCGCCGCCACCAGCCCGGCGGTTTCCGAGCGCAAGCGCCGCGGCCCGAGACTTAACAACTTGCAACCAGATTTTTGTGCGAACTCGATTTCATCATCGGTGAATCCGCCCTCCGGACCAACCATCAGCAGCACGCTCTTAGGCATAGCCTGGGTTGCCAAATCCCTCAGAATGTCATTTTCTGTGGGATGCGCCAGTATGGCCAAATCAAAATTTTTAATTGTTTGGCACAACTCAAAAAACGGGGTGGGTTCGTTCACATCCGGCCAAACCGAGCGGCAGGATTGCTTCATCGCCGCCAGCGCGAGTCGTCGCCAGCGCTCAGTTTTGCCTGAGCCGGGTTGCACTTCGCTGTGTTCGGAGAGCAGCGGGATGAAGGCCGAAACTCCGATTTCCGTGGCTTTTTCCACCACCCAATCGAAACGCGCGCCCTTGGGAACTGCTTGCGCCAGGGTGAGATGCACAGCCGGCTCGCCGATATTTTTTGTGATCGTGTGAGTTTTGATGCGCGTAACTGCTCGATCACTGAAGACGATTTCACCATCGACAGCCGCGTTGCCCGCGCCATCAACCACCGTGATACGATCGCCGATTTTGTGATGCAGCACGCGGCTGAGGTGATGATGTTCGTCACCCGTCAGCTCGACAAACTCGCCGACGAAATTTTCAGGAGGGGCATAGAAAAATTCTTGACGCGGCATATTGGAATCCTGTCAACGAAGCCCGACCACGTAACCCTCGCCCCTAGTGGGCGAATGAAGCAAGCACGAGGTTTATTACGATCGAATTTGAATTTTTCATGCGATTGCGGCCCACAGGGGGCGGGGTTAGCCGTAGCCCTCGCCCCTTTGTGGGCGAATGATGCGAGTATGATGTTCCAACAATTTGTCATTCAGATACCAAAAGAACCATATTCAAATTGTGCAAGCAGCAGCGGCGCACAAGGCGCCGGGACTACAGGGCGAATGCAACGAGCATG
>SZPB01000553.1 GCA_030263535.1 Cytophagia bacterium CHB2 | reverse complement strand
GGCGGGGACAGTGGTGAGGTCTGTCCATACCTCAGGATTGGCTGGCCTTTTCAGCCAATTTTTGAAAAAGAACATGAAAATTTGCCAAACTACAGTTACCTTAATTTTTTGTAGTCCCACCCCCTTGTGGGGTGCTGCTGTAGCCAATAAATTCGCGGGTTGGGACAATGCCCCACAAGGGGGCAGGGCTACGAAATCATGGTAACAATGTACTAGCGACAAGTTCAGCCAACGATGCAACGAACCATTTTCACACAAACTGAATCCTGTGAAGTACCATCCAATCACTTGATCAACAAACACTTCTTCATCACCGTCGTCTTCCCCGCCTGCAAACGAATCCAATACACGCCCGACCCTGCGCCGCGCGCCTGCCACACCGCCGTGTGCGAACCTGCGCCCTGCGGTTCATTGACCAACTGCGCCACAAGCTGGCCGTGAATGTTGTACACGCTCAACTCCACCATGCTTGCCTCCGGCAGCGAATAGATGATTTGTGTTGACGGATTAAATGGATTTGGGAAGTTCTGCAAGAGAACATAGCTTTGCGGATAAAGCTCCACCTCGCGCGCTTGCGTGGTCACGTATGATTTGTTACCTGCCAGCAATTTGAATTTTTTCTCAGTCAGATTTTTGATGGCGAATTCCAGGCGATTATTGCTGCGCAGATCATAGGCGATTTCGGTTTCTTCATCAACCATAAATACCTCAAATCCGGCAGGGATTTGCTTCACGCCTTCAAATGCCAGCCGCAGCACTTCATCTGCGGGATTCACAATGCAGGTGAATTCCCAGGTGTGACCCTCGACTGAAGGCCGGCGTACATCCGCTTTCAATCCACCTGCAATCTGCTGTGGTTGAAATTGAACTTGCACCTGATCTGCCAGGCGCGGCGGCTGGTGTAAATCCCACGCCTCAACCTCGTTTGCAGCAGCCGCATGCTGGCCCGCAAAGTTGAAGCGGCTCTCGCTGCGGCCATTGCTGGCGATGATCTGCATCAGCCAATTTTCGCCCTCGTTGTTCGCCACCGCGTGCGCAGCAGCGTCCTCGCTCAAACCCGCTACGCCCGGACTGATAAACAGCGTCGCCGCACGATTCAAATGAATGGCATAACCCTGCCAGGGCTCCAAACCCGCGCGATTGAGCTGCCAATCGCCGTTAAAACTCCACAGCTCGAAGGCGGCGCCATCAGAGACACGCAAGCTGTCATACGGAATTGCGAAGTTGAAAGGATTGCCGATCAAACTCCAGCCGGCAGGCAAAGCGACGTGATGCACATCCGAAATACTCATAGTCTTGCCGCTGCCGGTTTTCAAGCGGAAGTTCTTGTGGTTGGCCAGCAGTGGAAAACCCATGTCCGGCGCCAGGGTGATGTTGCTGAAATCCGGATATTCCTTCAGCGCGCCCGTGCTGCGATCGCAGGCATACCAACGATACTTCGTGGCATCCGGCGGCTCCAGCAACGGATTGGCCGCGACGAATGCTTGCGGGGACTTGTCATCCAAATCCAGCGGCACGGAGAAAATGCGGAAATTTCCGGTTTGCGTGCCGGCCGGCTGCATGGCGGGATTGATGATGCCTTCGGCGCAATTGATGCGCAGCAAATAGCGCTTCGAGGTCGCGAGATTGCCATGAACATCACGCGCCGTCAAATAGAACTCCGCGCCGCGGGTGGTCATGACAATCGACGGTATATTGCGAAAATACGAGCCATCGGTTTGCAGAATCATTTGCTTGTTCAAAAAGCTCGCCTCGCCGCCGGAACGATAAAAAATGTGCACGGTGGTGATTTGGGAAAGATCCGTGACATTGACCCGCACCGGCGCATCGGTGTTCAGATCGACGAAAATCGAATAGGAGGGCATGTCGATAAACGGCGCCTGCGTGTCACGCAACGGCGCGGCAGAAGCACTGTTGGAAGCGGCGCCGGCCTGGCCGCTGGCATCCACCGCCGTGAGAAAATAAGCGTAGGTTATTCCAATGGTCAGATCAGAAAACGTGAGACTCGTGTTGGCATTTGCTGCAACAGAGTCGAGCAACGCTGCCGGCGCCGTTGCCCTGCCGCCATAAATGCGATAGCGCAACAAATCCGTTTCAACATTGGCCTCCCACGAGAGCGTGATTTGACCGTGCGCCGGGCCGGGCGTGGCTTGCAGATTCTGCGGCGCCGCCGGCGGTAAATCGGCGGCGGTGGGCGTGGCATTCACTTCATTCGAAAAGCCACTTTGATTGAGATTGTTGTCAACTGCCGTAATACGAAAATAATACGTCGTGCCATTGGCCAAGCCGGCAATGATTTTCGTCGTGTTCGCCGCGCCGTTGACGGAATCGATTTTGGTGGTGGAATTGGGCGATGTGCCGCCATAAATACGATAGCGCAAAAAATCCGCTTCGCTGTTTGCTTGCCAATTGAGCGTGACTTGTTGATCGCCGGCGGTGGCGGTTAGATTTTGCGGCACTGCCGGCGGCAAGTCCGCTGCGCTGGGCGTGGCGTTCATTTCATTGGAAAAGCCGCTTTGATTGAGACTGTTGTCGACTGCCGTAATGCGAAAATAATACCTCGTGCCATTGGTCAAGCCGGTTATGATTTTCGTTGTATTCGCCGCGCCGTTGACCGAATCAATCTTCGTGGTGGGATTGGGCGAAGCGCCGCCGTAGATGCGGTAGCGCAGAAAATCCGCTTCATTATTTGCTTGCCACGTGAGTGTGATTTGTTGATTACCGGAGGTGGCAGATAAGTTTTGCGGCGCTGCGGGCGGCGTGGTATCGCCGGTTTCGAGGATGACAAAGCTTTGCTCCGGAGCAAATGGCGATCCCGCAAACGCATTATCAATCGCTTGCACGCTCCAATAGTATGTGCCCGGCGCAAGATTCTTAATGATCCAGCTTTTGTTGTGATTGGT
>SZPB01000552.1 GCA_030263535.1 Cytophagia bacterium CHB2 | reverse complement strand
GGCGCTGATGCCGTTCTTGACCAGCGTATTCGCCACCGCCTGCACCGGCAGGTCGGGACCGACGGAAATCACACACGATCCCATCACGTCGCGCGCTTTCGAACACATCGCTCCGCTGATCAAACCCGGCTGCAATGAAAATGAGATTGCGCAAGAAATTCTAAACATGTTTCGAGAAAATGGCGCAACCGGCCTGGCCTTTCCGTTGATTGTCGGATCCGGCGCCAACGCCACACGGCCGCACTACAGCGCCAATAATGCCGTCATGAACAAAGGCCTGGTCGTGATCGATATTGGCTGCAGCGTCGAAAATTATGCCAGCGATATGACGCGAACCTTCGCGGTGAATGGCCGCCTCTCTGCGGCAGAACGCGAGTTGATGGACATTGTTATTGCTGCCGGCGACAGCGCCCGTGCGCATTTGAAGCCCGGCGCAACCATGCGCGACTTGCATGAACGCGCGGCACGGGTCATCGCTGCTGCGGGCTTTGGCCCATATTTCACACATATGCTCGGCCATCATGTCGGGCTGGAGGTGCATGATCCACAAATCAATACACTGGCAGCGGGCATGGTGATCACGATAGAACCGGGCATTTACATTCCTGCAGGCGCGGCGGTGGATTCGGTTTATTGGAATCTCGGCGTGCGCATCGAAGACACTTACATTGTGACGGAAAACGGCTTCGAACAAATCACGCATTTTCCGCACATCTGGCCGGCGCGCGGAGATTCTCTTCCGGCGCGTTTCGATCCATGAAAAACTTGAGCGCGTTGAGATTTTGCGCAAAGTTGCCGCCCGTTGCCTCAAAATTAGGGTTGCAAAATAGAGATTATTTGTTACATTGAACGAATTTTTCGCAAATACGCAAAACATCTCATTCAACATACTGGAGGTATATTGTGGCTGTTATGCATGCTGTTTCTCGCAGCGCAGAAGCGCCCAGCATTAATGCACAAACGGCGCGTGAATGGTACCGCCTGATGCACACCGGCCGGTTGATCGATGACCGGGCCTGGATTCTCTTCAAACAAGGCAAGGGTTGGAGCTATCTCGCCACCTGCTCGGGACACGAGCCGATTCAATTGGCGCTGGGCCTTTCCTTTCGCCCCAACAAAGACTATCTCTTTCCCTATTACCGCGATCAATTGACCTGTCTGGCCGCCGGACTTACGCTCGACGAAATCATGTTAAACGGTTTGAGCCGGCGCGATGATGTTGCCGCAGGCGGCCGTCACATGTCGAATCACTTTTCCAAACCGGAAATCGGCATTCAAAACACCTCGAGCTGCGTCTCGAATCACGCGCTGCATGCCGTGGGTGTGGCGCGCGCGGTGAAGTATTACAAATCCGACGCCCTCACGTTTTGCAGTTTCGGTGAAGCCTCGGCCTCCGAAGGCTATGTGTTCGAGGCGTTCAACGGCGCAAGCCGGGAACAGTTGCCGGTGATCTTCGTCATTCAAAACAACAAATACGGTATCAGCGTGCCGGTACACGAGCAAACCGCGAATGAAATTGTTGCGGACAATTTCGTCGGCTTGAAGCATCTGCACATCATTCGTTGCGACGGCACGGATCCGATTGACAGCCGTTTGGCGATGGATGAGGCGATGGATTACGTGCGCACCGGCAAAGGCCCGGCGTTGGTGCACGCGCAATGCGTGCGCATCGGCCCGCATTCCAACAGCGACAAGCAAGAATCCTATCGTTCCGACCAGGAAATCTCCGAAGTCGCGACGCAAGATCCGCTGCCGCGCTTTCGCGCATACATTCTTGAAAAGGGTTTGTTGAGTGAAAAAGAGCTGGGCGAGATCGAGGCGGAAAACAAGCGTCTCGTGAACGAAGCCGCCGCCCGCGGCGAGGCCGCGCCCACGCCGGATCCCAATTCGATTTATGATTTTGCCGTGGCGCCGGTGTATGAAGCCGAAGAAACGCCCACGCCCGCCAGCGATGAAAAAGAAAAAATGCGCGAATCCATCAACCGCACGCTGCATGAAGAGTTCAAACGCAACCCGCACACGTTTTTATGGGGCCAGGATGTGGCGTCAAAGGACAAGGGCGGCGTGTTCAACGTCACCAACGGCCTGCAGCAGGCGTTCGGCAAAGGCCGTGTGTTCAACGCGCCGATCGCGGAGGATTTTATTGTAGGCACGGCCAACGGCATGGCGCGTTTCCGTGAGGATATGTGGGTGGTGGTGGAAGCAGCGCAATTCACCGATTATGTTTGGCCCTCGATGGAGCAGATGGTGGAGTTGAGCCATGAATATTGGCGCACCAACGGCAAGTTTTTGCCGAACATCATCGTGCGGCTGTCGTGCGGCGGCTACATCGGCGGCGGGCTGTATCACTCGCAAAGCGCGGAAGGCGTGTTCGCGAATTTTCCGGGCTTTCGCATCGTCATGCCCTCGTTTGCCGATGATGCCGCCGGCTTGTTGCGCACCTCGATGCGCTCGCGCGGGGTGACGATTATGTTCGAGCCGAAGTTTCTCTACAATCATCCCATGGCGCAAACGTCCAAAACCGGGGCGAACCATTTTGTGCCCTACGGCAAGGCGCGCATTCGCCGGCCGGGCAAGGATTTGACCATCGTCACTTACGGCAATGCCGTACATTGGTCGCTGAAAGCGGCGGATAGACTGGCCGAAGAAGGCTATGATGTCGAGGTCGTCGATCTGCGTTCGCTGGTGCCATATGACATGGAAACGGTGCGCGCTTCGGTGCAGAAAACCAATCGCGTCATCGTTGCCAGCGAAGATCACAAAACCGGCGGTTTTGGCGGCGAGGTGCTGGCGAGCGTCAGTGAGGAATGCTTTAAATTTCTCGATGCACCGCCGCGGCGTGTGTGCACTAAAGACACGCCCATTGGCTTCAGCCGCATTCTCGAAGCCGAGATTCTGATCAGCGAAGAGGATATTTATCAAGCCGCGCAGGACGTGCTTCACGCTGCGGCTGTGATT
>SZPB01000551.1 GCA_030263535.1 Cytophagia bacterium CHB2 | reverse complement strand
CCCGCAGGGCTTCGGGCGACAGCATCTCGGTGTTGATGCCCACGCCGCGCTGCAGGGTGACGTTGGCTTCCAGCCCGGCGCGGTCCTTGGCCGACACCAGGGCCACGAAGCCGGTCCGGCGGAAGCCGCACTCGCCGCCGACCTGCGCCTCGAAATCCCGGAAGACGCCCAGGCTGTAGTGGGCCATGCGGGCGGTCAGTTCGTTGGAGTAGTGCTGGCGGATGATGGCCGACGAGCGGCCGGTGGGGCCGTCGCCGATGTTGTCTTTCTCGACGACGGCGACGCGGACGCCGCGCCGGGCCAGTTGCAGCGCGGTCGAACAGCCGTTGATGCCGCCGCCGACGATGATGACGTCGTAGGTGTGGCCGTTGGGGGTGGGGGACATGTGGCTCTCTCCTGTAGTGGGTGGATGTGAGGGTAGTATAACACAATCGGTTCTGGTGTTGGTGGGAGATATGCGCCCTATGAGCGCAATCGCTATCGTGATGTCGAAACCTCAGCGTGATTGGAAGTATACTATTAGCTGGATGTGAAGTATAATGCGCTCATTCGTTCGATTTGGGCCTGTAACTTCGTTTGAAACCAAGCCATCAAGTATAGTTATGAATTCAACCGTGAGTCTTAAACTTCAAACACTCTACGGGCGTATCTTCCAGGGGGATTCGCTGGAATTCATGAGCCACGCGCTCGATGAAAATTCAATCGATCTGATTATTACCAGCCCGCCATTTGCCTTGCTCAGAAAGAAGGATTACGGCAATGAAGCGCAGGAGGATTACGTTGCTTGGTTCAAGGAATTTGGCAAGGAATTTTATCGAATTCTGAAACCGACCGGTTCTCTGGTAATCGACATCGGTGGTTCCTGGATTCCCGGCCAGCCAACACGCAGTTTATACCACTTTGAGCTACTCATCATGCTCTGCCGTGAATTGGGATTTCATCTGGCTCAGGAGTTTTATTGGTGGAACCCTTCCAAGTTACCGACTCCGGCTGAATGGGTGAACGTGCGTCGGGTGAGGGTCAAAGATGCAGTCAATAGCATTTATTGGCTTTCGAAGACTCCCTGGCCGCGAGCGAGCAATCGCCGTGTGCTAACGCCTTACAGCAATTCAATGAAGGAACTATTGGCAAACGGGTATCGCCCCAAGCGTCGTCCTAGTGGTCACGACATCAGCAACAAGTTTCAAAGAGACAATGACGGAGCTATTCCACCCAACTTGATCGCCGCACCCAACACGGAGAGCAATTCTTACTATTTGCGCTATTGTCGCGAAAAGGGTCTCAAGCCTCATCCGGCCCGATTCCCTGCAAAGCTGCCCGAATACTTCATTCGGATGTTGACCGACGTTGACGACCACGTTTTTGATCCGTTTGCCGGCAGTTGTATAGCGGGTGAAGTCGCGGAGCGGCTGCAACGCCGCTGGACGTGTTGTGAAATAGAGGAAGAATACATTCTTGGGGCATTGGGTCGGTTTACGCCTGAAGGCTGGCGGTCGGCCACTGCGGAAGCGGATCAACCCAGCGCGTACGAGAGCGGAAATCCGGCCGTTCGCTGGTATGGTGTTGAAAACGGCGCGGAGCGCCTGCCTGATGATGGGGGACGCAGCCGTCCACAGACAAATGGGCAACACGCAAGTGAATCGGCGGTCGAGATTGATGAATAAACCAATCAGATGAAATCGGATTTACCAAATTCAAGCCAATTTTCTCCTGTCCAGACACCTTTGCCTGATCTGCTACGGCTCATTGAGGCCTCCCAACCCAATAGGCAGCAGATTCAGCAAAACATAGCCGCCAAATTTTTCGCTACCAGCAAGGATGCCCTTGATCTGGCTAACAACACGGTCCTGGCAATGTCGGAGTATGGATTGCTTGACAAGCCGCGCGGTGATCCCACGTATGCCGCCTTGACCCCCACTGGCGTGCAGATGCTGATGCTGGCTAACGAGGGAAATGCTGAAGAAATGTACGCCGTTTTTGCCAGACATATCCTGTTGAACTTGCGCGGTTTGGAAGTGCTCGCGTGTATTGAAGACTTAATTGCGGCTAATCGTCGACCAACGAAGCAACTGATCGTTAAGGAGTTGCGTTCACGGGGTATATACCATCCACCAAACGGAACGCACGCTAACGGCATGCGCCAGTGGCTGGCGCAGGCGGGTGTCGTTGAAAATTGGACGCCTCGGCGAGCCAGAATTGAATTTCTCCTCCACGGTATTTCAACAGATGATGTTGAGCGTTATTCCACTTTAACGCCGGAGCAGCGAGCCTTTGCCCGTGCGTTCGCGCGGTTGAACGAAGACGAAGCCCTATCTAATAGAGTAGCCGCCTATGCGACGCGGTTATTCGGAGTTGAGTTTCCGGAGGGTGGCTTGCCACAATCGACCCTTTTTGCTTTGCGAGATGCGGGGTTGATCGAATGCGAAAAGACTACCACGGGACAAGGTGCGAAGCCATACGTTGTTCGGCCAACTGAAAAGTTGAGGAATGAATTCTTGGAGCCAATTTTGGCGGCTACCGAAGAATCTGTCGGCATCCAGTACCGCAGATTGATCAGGATGCCTTTTGCGGAAATTTTGCAGGGATTGGATAACGAATCCAGGCATCTTAAGGGGATGGCGTTAGAAGCATTGGCTTTTTATCTAGGACGATTGCTGATGCTCGATTTCGTTCAATGGCGCGTACGAAGCAGTCAGACCGGCGGAGCGGAAATAGACGTCATTATGGAAGGCAAAAATCTGGTTTTCAGCCGGTGGCAAATACAATGCAAAAACACTGCTCAGGCCACCCTTGACGACGTCGCCAAGGAAGTAGGTGTGGCCCAAGTTATCAAAACCAACGTCATTTTAATCGTAACGACAGGGCGAATCGGCCGCGCTGCCCGCGAATTTGCTGAACGGGTGATGCGTGAAACCAACCTTTACATTGCCTTATTGGAAGGTAACACCCTGCGCCAACTGCGAAGCGC
>SZPB01000550.1 GCA_030263535.1 Cytophagia bacterium CHB2 | reverse complement strand
GCGATTTTAGAAATTCCCCTGCCGTTGCTCATCGAGCAATTCGACGCCTCCCTCACTTTTCGGTCGCGTGAAGATTTTTTGAATCTACACTATCACATTGCCGCCGGGCCGTTTATCAAATATCAAAACGAAAACTGGCCGGCGCAGCGTCACACCATTTGCATTTGGGGTTTTACCGCTCGCGTGCTGCATCATTTCCTGAGCCTGGCTCTTCAAAACGCCCCAAACGTTATGAATGTCTGATGCCGGACTTGCCTCCGCCGCTCTCCACGTTTTGCCCTCCCGCCGTTTGATACTTGGTTACAATTCTGTGACTGAATACGCAATGCCTTTCGCAGAAGCAATGTAATTACGCAGTATCATGCTGAAACAAGAAGCTCGGCAAACAGCATGACTAACTCCAGCTTTTCGAAGCGCAGGTGCTTGGCATCTTTTTTGTCCTCGGTTCATCAGGCAACGGCGCGGAACGTTCGTACGATTGCGTTGAAAGCTTCTTAAAGATTTCGCGCAACGTTTGCAAGGCGTAACGCACAATTGCCTGCGGGAGCGCTTGTATAAATTCCATCACCACGAGCTGCTCTTTTTTGATCGATTCTTCCGTCATCACCGAGGCCGACAACATGTATCCGACGGTATTACCCGCTGATTCCAACAATTCTCCTGCTACACTGACCCTCACTGAACCACTTGAATTTGACCGACAAAATGATTTTTTGCCCGATGATTGGTGTCCGGTTGCTGCCATGTTGGAAGCGATGCCGGGGGCATTGTGCTGCCTCGACGAGAATTTCATCGTGCGGCACTGGAATCAAGCCATGTCGCGCCTTCTGGGTGTTTCTGCCGCCGAAGCGTTGTGGCGGCCTTTTTTTTCTCTGACGCCCAAAAGCTTTGAACAGGGATTGAAGCAAGAAATCCAGCAGCTTTTTTTGCAGGCGCATGCCATTGCCTCGCCCCTGCCGCAAGCGGTGCAAGGAGAGTTTCGACAGCCGCATCGGGAAGGGAACGGCTTTATGTTTCGTTATCAATTGAATCTCCTGCCCACCGCCGCAATCGCGCCGCTGGTTATGGTGTCATTGAGCGAGGCCGCGCCCCAAAAAACGCCGCAGCAACATCAACTGCATGAGCAGCTTCTCTTGCTGGGCAAATTGAACACCAGCGTCGCGCACGAGCTGGCCGGCGCCTTGGATGTAATCTGCCATAAACTGGACGAGATTCTCGGCATCGCGACGCCCTTGGGCCATCAACAGCTCGAAGCCGGCTTGCACGACATCATTACGCAAATTTATCGCATTAGCTATCTCACCAACAACATGGTGAGCCTGGCGCAGCATGGCTCTTCTCATCTCGCGCCGCTGGATATAAACGAGATGATTCTCGAAGCCCTGGCATTGCTGCAACAAACTATGCGTCACGAAGTGTTGTGCACGATGGTTTTGGGGCCGAATCTGCCGCCGGTGCCGGGCGATCCCATCCTCTTGCAAATCGTTTTTCAAAATCTCTTAAAATATGCCATTGCCGCGGCGGGCGAAGATGCTGTGCCCAAAGTACAAACGCAGCAACAGAGTGAAGGGGCGGGGGTGATTATTCGCCTCGAGGATCGCGGGCCTGCGCTGCATGCTCACATGCTCGAACATTTTTTTGACCCGATTCACAATGCTGAAAAATTCGGCTTAGGGGTGGGCTTGGGATTATTTATCAGCAAGAAAATCATCGAAGCGCATCACGGCAAGATTTTGGTAAACAGCCGCAACTCGCACGGCACGGAGATCGTGATCGAACTGCCCCAAAACATTGTGTGAGCGTGTTTTGCTTTTCCGCAAGAATTGCCAATATCTCGCTTGCGTCTCAAAAATTTTGAAAATCAAGATCAACAACCCGCGCTGCTCTGCCGGGTCTGCCCTGCATTTACAGGGCATGCTTATGAGAGAACTAATGGGGATGTTGCCGGATTAAAGAATCAAATCTACTTCAGCGCCAGCCAATTTAAATTTAGACCTGATTCTCTGCCCGCCGCGATTGTTGCGCCTCCCAGAGCTTCATATACAAGGCGAGTTTTACCATGGCCGTCACCAACGCCAGTATCAAACCGTGCATGCCATCGCGCCATCCCTGATGTGCAATAAACTTGTTCCAAAAAGCCGCAAAGGGTCGAACAAAAAAATCCCACCAATACACGCGTTTGCCGCTGCGATCTAATGCTTCCAGCGAACTGTAGCGGTTCATGCGTGCCAGGCTTTCTTCCAGTGTGCGATGCGTAAAATGCAGCAGATCGTGTTTGAGATGGCTGAGTGCGCCGTCAACAACAAAGCCCTCGTGCACGTGACTGTTGATGATTGTGGTTTTGTCTCTGCGAAACAAGCGCAATTGATAACCCGGGTACCAGCCGCTGTGCCGGATGAATTTTCCCAAAAACGTGCTCAAGCGCGGCGCATAGTAGCCCGCCTGCGGCGGCGTGTTTTTGATGAGTGTTTGAATCTCCTGTGCCAACTCCGGCGTCACGCGTTCGTCAGTATCGAGACTCAACACCCATTCGCCGGTTGCTTGCGCCAGGGCAAACTGTTTTTGTGCAGCAAATCCCGGCCACGGCCGGACGAAAATTTTGACCGGCAAGGCCGGCGAAGAAGCGGAGAATTCCTGGCATACTTTCACCGTATCATCCGAGCTTTCCGCATCGACGATGACAATCTCATCTGCAAATGCAGCACTCGCGAGACAATCGCGCAGGAGATGTGCCTCGTTTTGTGTGATGATGATGACGGAAAGCAAGGGGCGAGCTTCTGGCATGTTGGTAGCGAAGATTCATATTCGCGCTGAAACAGAGCTGCAAATACACAAAAACGTTTTCATCACAAGGCAAGCTTTCAAGTCATCTGCACCGCAGCAGAACCCGCGTTCTGCAAACAGAGCTTCGCGGCTTGCAGCACTTCCTCAACCTCCAATTGTTGCATGCAATCGTGTGTCTTGATTTTGCACGTCACGCCGTTACAGCCAAGACAATGCAATCCTGCTTTGAAAACGACTTGGTGGCCTTCGCCCCAAGGGCCTTGCAA
>SZPB01000549.1 GCA_030263535.1 Cytophagia bacterium CHB2 | reverse complement strand
TTAAAACTTGCGCCATAGCCCCACCGCCCGCCCGCGGGCGGGCGGTGGGGCGAGCAGGAGCCATCAAAAATTTCAACTAAAAAAAGGATTGACTCATTGCAAGACGCATTTTTGCAAAAATGCGCAGACAACGTCACGCGACAGTTTCCGTTTCTATTCAGATACCGTGATGCAAAAACGACAAAATAGGTTTTGTACCATGTCTTGAATCTGTTATATTAAACGCTTCACGCTTTGCCTGTTGACAAATGACGCTTTGATTAGGAGCCTTTCATGCGAAATCATTCTAAAATGCTATTGCTGGGCCTGGTGTTGAGCATGACGATTCAACCAGGTGGATTGCACGCTCAATCTCTTTCGCAAAAATTTTTGAACGATGCTTCCGAGGTTTTTCGCGGTACGGGGCACGTGTTGACGAATCCCTTGCGCTGGCAAGGAAAGGATTGGGCCGTTTTAGGGTCGGTGGTGGGCGGTACGATTGCGGTCTTTTTTGCCGATGAGGAAGCCAATGGGTTTTTTCGCCGCAATCAAAGTGACACGGGTGATAAAATTTCCCGGTTCGGCGAAAAATACGGCGAGCCACTTACTGCGGTAATCGCCACGGGCGGGTTGTATGTCATTGGCATGGCGGTCGATAGCGACTGGCTTCGGGAAAGTTGTGTCATCCTTTCCGCCGGATTGCTGTCTTCTGGCATCGTGCAATATCCCACCAAAATCATGGTCGGGCGCGCGCGCCCGCATCTTGGGCTTGGCCATGACACGTTCGATCCTTTTCGCGTGGAAGAAGCTTATTATTCATTTTTTTCCGGACATACCATGGTTGCGAAGGTGATGTCGCATACGTTTGCAAGTCGTATTGACAATTTGCCCGGCAAAATTGTGCTGTATAGCATAGGCTCGGTTGCCGGCCTAGCGCGCATGTATGATGATTCGCATTGGCTTAGTGATGTTGTGTTGGGCGGTTTATTTGCGATTGTAAATGTCAATGCAGCGGCAAAGTCGCTGCAAAATAGCCGCCACGCCGGGCACTCCCGCGGCGTGCAGTGGCGCATCTCACCCTCAGCCTACGGGGTTCGGTTCGGCATTATGTGGTAAGCTGCCTCCTCTTTATCCAACCGCCAAGTTTTCCCTTTTCCCCCGTAAAAAAAATTGGAAAAATTTGAATTTCGGGGGAACTCTTTTAGAGTACAGATAGTTTATATTTTAAATATTTCAATTTGAAATATTAAATCACGAATTATGGCTAAACAATTGACAAATAAACCTTTACTGGACCGTGAGGCTTATGCAGCCTGCCAAAAACGGTCGCTCAAATTGTGGGTTGTGCTGGCCCGGTGTTATAATTCATTCATGCAAGCCGATGGGATGATGAGCACAGTCGGGGCCTTGACCCAGCCCCAGTTTGCGGTATTGGAAGTGCTGGCGCATCTTGGTCCGCTGAAAATGTGTGAAATCGCCGGCAAGCTGCTCATGAGCGGCGCCAATGTCACCGGCGTCGTGGATCGACTCGAAAAAAAAGGTTTGGTCAAGCGCGTCACCGAAGCCGAGGATCGCCGGATGTTTCATATTCATTTAACCGAAGCTGGCAGACGGTTGATTGCCGAGGTTTTCCCGGTGCATGCGAAGAAGATCGAAAAACTCACGAGCGCGTTGTCAGTGCATGAAAAACTCGAATTGACCAGGCTCTTGAAAAAATTAGGCAAATCAATTCAATTGCAGGACAGCATGAAAGCATGAACGGCGGCCTTAGTTGTTGCTGCTGATGTTTTTGTGAGTGTTTCAATAAATCAACTCATTCATTCTTTTATCATGGAGGAACTATGCGTTTCAAATCCACCGTTGTCGCGTTGTTCGTTTTGGGTCTGTTCGCGACTGGAATCTTTGCCGGTGAAAAATATGAAATTGACCGTTCGCATTCCAATGTCGGATTCACGGTCCGGCATATGATGATTTCCAAAGTGAACGGCGAATTCAAGGATTTTTCCGGCACGATTGTTTATGATGAGAAGGATATCACCAAATCCTCGGTAAATGTGACCATCAAGACCGCCAGCATCGACACGGAAAACGAAAGACGCGATACTCACTTGCGCAGCGATGATTTCTTCAACGCCGCGGTTGATTCGGTGATCACGTTTGTCAGCAAGAGAGTCGAAAAACAGGGCGACGGTTACGTTGCCATCGGCGATTTCACCCTGCGCGGTGTAACGAAAGAAATTGCGCTGCCGTTTACGATTCTCGGAACGCTCATAGAGCAGAACGGCAACAAACGCCTGGGCGTTGAGGCCAAGACCACGATTAATCGTTTTGATTATGGCGTGAAATGGGATCGTGCCTTTGAACCGGGCAATCTCGTCGTCGCCAATGAAGTCGCGATCAATTTGAACATCCAAGCGATTGCGAGAGCTCCGAAGCCCGCCGGCTCGAATTGAGGAATCGCCGAATTCAAACAATAGCAGGTTGGCGCAGGCAAAATCAAGAATTGTGCCTGCGCTAACCTGTTCTGTTCTAATGCAGCAGTGCGCAATGCCTGCTAACGTTTTTACATCGTGTTTGAGGCAAGTCTGAAGTGGAATGTATGTGGCGGGCAAAGTTTGCTTGCGAGAGATACTCGAATCTGAAACCATAACATGCGCAAAATCGTTTTGATTACCGGCGCAAATCGCGGCATTGGCTTGGAAGTGGCGCGGCAATTATCCCAAGAAGGTTTTTTTAACCGTTATCGCTGCACGCAGTCGCGCGGCTGGCGAGGATGCCACAAAAAGTTTACAAAGGAATGGTGCAGACGTTCACTTTATTGAATTGGATGTAGCGGATTTTGGCAGCGTGCAGAACGCAGCGCAAACTCTGGCACAGCAACTCGATCATCTCGATGTGTTGGTGAACAATGCCGCAATTTTAGGCGACGAAAATCTTTCCGTGCTTGAGACCGGCGCAGCGCTATTGCAAAATATGTTGACCACCAACACCATTGGCCCGTTGCTCGTGACGCAAGCCTTCTTGCCGTTGCTGAGTAAAAGCGGGGCTGGACGCATCATCAATGTTTCCAGCA